>WJKD01000396.1 GCA_014729315.1 Promethearchaeota archaeon
TAATGTAATCTACTTCTGAAATATTACCCTTGTCAAATTTTTCATCTAGCTTTTTCAAAGTTTTTTCCACACTATATTTCTCCCTTTTTAAATCGTCCAAATTACGTTTTTTGTTATCATCATAATTAAAAAGATCGGTATCGTCTTGAGATTCGTGGTATGCATGATTTGAATTATTGATGAAGGAATCAGACAAATGACTTCTATTTGAGGTTACGTAAGAATTCGAATTAGGTCCTTCGTATATTGGATTGACTCCTTTCTCAGAAAATGGATTATCGTGATTATGATAAAAATCGGGGTGATTACTATAATTTGAAAAACGTGAAGAATTTGGGGAATGATACTTATACTTCTGTGTTCTTTTTAAGTTTCTTATTATGGAGTTTTCATCGAAATTTTTGTTGAAATTTTGCATGTATGGATTTATTTGTGGGTAATCAAAATTATTTCTTAGATTATGTTCATGAGGAGATAAGTAATTTTTATATCTCATATGCTCGTTAGGATTGAAATAAAAATTATCTTGATTAAAACCATAATGATGATATTTTGGAGGAAAAATATTATTGTAATTATCTCGATAATAGAAATTAAAGGGATGAATGAATTGTTGCTGAGGTGGAAAATTATTATTTCTGTAATAATTCGGATCTCCATTATACTGGTCGTTAGAATTAATATGTTTTAGATATTCGTAACTTTCAGGTTTAAAGTTTTGATGATAATTATTATAATTTCTATTAGAATTGATATTGGGTATGTATTCTTCGGATCGGGGTACTTTAATACCATTGTACTGGGATTTTTCTTTTTTCTCTGCTCGTTTCTCATTTTCTTTATCTATATTATACATCTTTTCGGAATGTTTCATTTTAAGGCTAAAAAATGTGTTGATACCCTCTTCAATATATTTAACTAATTCACTTAGATCCAAATTCATAGCAAATAATTGCTGAGCGGCAGATTTGTCATAAGTAGAGTTGTCTCGAAAGGATTTAGCTAATATAATATATTCAATGACTTTTGGAATAAAATCTGATGGAAGAGAAAATTCGTATTTTCCATATTCAAATTGAACAAACAGTTTTTTAAATAGAGTACCTTTATCCTCTATATTAATTAAATCGTCAACAGGCGCTTTAAAAATAAGTTTACGTTTAGTTTTAAACAATCCATATTCGTGCACAAAACTCAAGTCAAAGTTTGTTATAAAGAGAATTCCCTTGCTTTTTTTAAAAGTATTGTTTGTATCTAATCCATTGGTTAATTTAGTTCTAATCGCGTAAACGGGCTTCTCGTCATCAGCAAGATTAATTAAACCTTTATAAGGTAAAAAACGCTTAGTTATTTTCTCGATAAATCTCAGATTATTTTCAAAATCCTCAAATTTTTCACTTATTTTGCTAATTGTATTTTCGATGTATTTTTTAATTGAATCGAAACTTCTATTCAGATTATCAAGAATACTTTCAATTATCCTTATATTTGAATTAGGTTGATTATATACGTCAAAGAAATTTTCTTTATAAAGAGCAAGATGTCGAAAATGGGTATTAATTTTTCCTAATAGATTTTTTTTCAAAAAATGAATTAGGTTAAAAAGTTCGAGCAGTTCACTTTCCATTTTCGGATAATGATAACATCTTATAGGCGGCCCTCTCGCTTTTTTAATCTTTTCTCTTACTATATATAATTCGCTAATTATATCTCTTATGGGATTGATAAACGCGCGGGTTTGTTTAATCAATTCCAAAAATTTTTGCTCTAATTCTTCCTTTTTTTCGTAAATATTAATTATTCTATGCGAATAGCATTTAGGACAAGACTTAAGTAACTGAGTAGTTTTTATTATATTTTCGCTACTACAATTTGCACAAATCTGTTTATTATTATTTTCCTCATCAATTTTAATATTTTTCGACTGACAATCTTGACAAGTATAGGAATCAACTCGCTCCTCACTTAAACAATCCGAACAACAACTCGCTCCACATTCTTCACAATAATAAGCTAATCTAACTTGTCTCTGACAAAAGCGACATAACTGTAATTTATCCTTATCCTTCATATTTCTTTCAACCTAATTCGATTAAGATGAAAAAATCTATTAAAAAGCGAATCAAAATTAAAAGAGACGAAACCATAAAAAAAAGTATATGTTATTTGAGTAATATCAAGCGAAAATCTCTGTTTAGTATTTCCGAAATGATTTAAGTTGGACTAAACAAAAAGATCTTTACTTTTTTTTAATTCAAAGATTCAACTATTTTAGGAGCGGGATATTATCTTACTTGGTGGTTTTTAACTTTTGATAAATGATTGTCATCAAAAAACGCGAAAAATAAGAAGTCAATAAAGAGCATGATCTTTGATTTACATCTTCACTTAGAAGGGCGTTCTCCATGTTCCATTTTAAGCCAAAATCAACTTATTGATAAAATCTCACCTAAATTAGACGGAATTTGTATAACTGATCATAATATCATTAAACCAATAAAGAAATTTTACATGTTCAACATAAAAGTATTTTTTGGAGTTGAAATCTGGAGCGAATTAGGAGATATCTTAGCTTACGGAATTAATATTTTACCTTCGAAAAATTCCAACGCAAAACAAATAATTGATTTCGTACATAAACACAACGGAGTTGCAATCGCAGCTCATCCTTTCTCAAACAGACACGTGGCTTTTGGGGATAAGGTTTACGAATATGATTTTGATGCGATCGAAATTAACGGAGCGATATCAAACAATGCAAATAAGCTAGCAGAACAGGCAGCAAAGAATATGGAAATACCCTTAATTGGAGGATCTGACGCCCATTCTGTTAATCAATTAAATTCTATAGGGACTAAATTCAAAATAAAAATTAGGAGAATAGAAGATATAGTCAAAGCTATCAAATTAGGAAAGTGTGAAGTAATTGGAATTAATAAAAAAGATACCCATTGAAGTCTATTTAATTATTTTTATTTTTTGTCCAAGCGCTTGACCGGGAATACCTGCCTTCTTAAAAAGAGCTCTTACAGCCCCATTATTTCCATGAGCTCGGTTTATCTTTCCTTTTATTTCTTTTCCCGTGGGTGTTTTCCAAACAACTTTATGTCCAATTAATTTATTTGCGTCCTTTTTATTAGTAATATTAGGAAATGCTAATATACATTGCTTTGGATGAACAGTATGACGTCCTCTTCTATAATTTGAGATAACCCCTTCCATACCTATTATCTGTAGTTTTTTTGTTGCCATGTTATAACCTTTGTGTTCACTTGTATGAATGATTTAGTAATGAAGAGAATATTGAAAAAATTAAAAATTTTTGGTTTTAAGAAGTAAATAATTTGAAAAAAGTCAGAGTTTTGGTTTTAGTTTGTTTAATCTTTTTTTAACCATAAAACTCAAAGGAATAATGATAGAAATAATTATAAAATAGATTAAAACAAATTCACCTTGAGGGATTGTTCTATCTGGAAAATCTATATCTAAATCATCTTCATCATCCCCTTCTATTGATGGTGAAGAATCATATTTACTATACATGTATAGTTGGTTATCTTTGCTTGCTAGTGCCATATAATTTCCATTAGACGAAATAGCACAGAATGACGCGTTATTATCAAGCTGGACAGTCCAAACCGTATTTTCCTCAAAGGAATCTAATAATATAAGAAAATTCATACTACTAATTAATAAATATCTGCCATTTGAGGAGAGATCTGTTGAAAAAATCTCACCTTCCATTTGAATTTTCCAAACGAGATTGCTTTCAGTTGTTTCTAATAAAAGAGTTTGATTTTTTCTATTTGATGCAATTATGTAATTTCCATCGGCTGAAATTTTAATTGATTGCACTTCACTTCCAATTGAGAAGCTCCATTCTGGGACCTTACTAAATTTATTAAATAAATAAACATTTGTATCTTCGCTTCCAGCAACTATGTAATGGCCATCATAAGACATTGAAACACAAGAGATCATTTCGGCGGCAGTGAAGTTCCATAATATATCATTACTTGATTTGAAAAATAATGAAATTTTATTACCACACCCAACTACGATAAATTTTCCATCCTCAGACAATGCAGCATCATTTATAGTTGAATCGAAGGAATAATTCCAAAGAGGAGAAGGATTAGATGTTTTAAAATAGGATATTCTATTAGTTTTGTCAATAGCAATTAGATTATTTCCATCTGAAGAGATTTTTACAATTTTAACTTCCTCGTTCATGCTATAATTCCAAAGAGGTGTAGTTTTTGATCTGTTGTAAACAAAAATCTTATTATTCTTATTACCCGCTATTAAATAACTTCCATTATACGAGATATCTACTGTGCTAATATGAGCCTTAGTCTTGTTTACAAATACGGGAGTTTTTTGCGAAGAGACTGAATTATTAAAGACATAAGTATTATTATCTTGACCTCCTGCTATTAAATATTTACCATCGTCAGAAAGGGAGATTGAATTTACATTATCGTTTAGGGTATAATTCTATAATAGATTCACACCAGAAATATTTAAATTCTCTGAGATATTATTTTTTTGATTTTGTCGAGTATCATTGACTTCTGAAGGGATAAAATTGATCGAATAGAAAAAGAAAATCAATAAGAATAAAATTATGCCGAATAATTCTGTTTTCCTTCGCAAAGTCTTGAAATTATTTTTGTTTATTATTCTATAATTTTAATTAAGAGTGATTATTTTTTAATTAAATCCTTCGATAGTTCCCACGCTTTTTTATTTAGTTCACAAAGTGAGTTAGAAATTGCTTCTTTAGAAATTTCTCCTTTTTGATTTAGCAAATTATTAACTTTTTTATAGATTCCTCCTTCAAATTGTTTCCTTTTTTGTTCATAATTTTTGTATTCAGCACTATCAGAATAAGGATATCGCTTAATCTTGTCAATATATTTGGAATGTTGGACCCAAAACCACTTTTCATTAATCTCAGAATAAGGTCCAGGAGCTAAAACTTCTTGATCACGAACTGGAAAAGAATATGGCTTATATAAGCTCAAACAAGGAAGTGTACTTCCAGAAAACCAATTTATTGAATGATTATCACTCCTCAAATGAGAAATTTGAGAACCCGTAGATTCGAACCCACCATGCATACATAGACCAGCAGAATGCTCTCTTAAGAACCCCATCATCATCGAAGGTGTTATTTGACCCCTATTCTCCTTTAGTAATTTTGAGGATTTACCATATCTAGAATGTGGGGACTTAGATGGTTTAGTTCCCGAAAAAGTCGCGGCAAAATCGAATTGGTTATCGTCTTTACAATATTCTTTTTCTATAGCGTGTTGAATTATTCCTTTACGACGGATATCTCCTTTTCCTCTAATCGAAAGCCCATTTGAGATTGATCTTACATCTTTTACAATTTCAGCAATCCACCAATCGTCTGCTGTTTCCAGAATATAAGCTTCTTTTTCATCAGCGATAATGAAAGAATTGTGATAAGTCCATCCCGAGTTGCCTAGCGCACAACCACCTCCTTGATGATATTTAACTAGGAGATTAGTAATGATATTAAGAGCTTCTTCAGCGGTTTTACCTCTTTCAAGACCCAATCTCAGAAGATCCATCCCAAGTAAGCCGTTCGCTCTTAAAGGTTCATATGTGTGAACCGCTTCGTTTCCAATAACTACATTATTTTCCGAGCACCCCATCTCACATCCATACATCCAATAAGGCTGGCTCATTATTATTGCGGCTGTTTCGCTCACCTGTGGAATAGATATATAGGTGCATTGTACTTTACTGTTTTTATCATGGTGCATTCTGGGATGATAAGTAACTAATTGTACCTCATCGTCAGGTCTATCGCTATTCTTACCAAAAATTACACTTCCATCTAAAGTAGAATTTCCTAAAGCAACTAGCGTATCACACATCTATTTTATCTTCTCTTCTGATTTTTTCCAGCCCACAGAATTTATTTCTCTAATTTTTTGGATAAAGGTATCTTTCGAAATCTTGTCCTCGTCTGATAATACCTTATTCACTGTATCAATTAATCCTTTCTCTATATTTCTAAGTTGATTTTGATATTTGTCTCGATCTGGATTTTCTCGATTTGGTTTTTTTTTATAGGGTTTAATAAACTTTGAATGACGCGTCCAAAACCAAGTTTCGTCTATTTCAGTAAAGGGTCCGGGATGTTCGGCTGTAAATATGAACCCTTCAGCAGGAAATATATAGGGTTTGAAAATACTTAAACAAGGTATAGTACTACCAGTAAACCAATGAATGTTTTTTTTTCCTTTTGATCGAAGCAACGAAACTTGAGACCCTGTAGATTGGTTGTTCCGAGAATGCATACAAATCCCTACTTCATGCTCTCGTAGAAAATTCATCATATTTTCGGGACTCACTTCTCCCCTATTATTTGATAATTGATTTAGAGAACATCCATCTCTTGTATCTGGTGGAAATTCTTCAGGTAAAGGAGAAGGAGAAAAAATTAATTTAAAGTCAAAATCGTCTTCATTTTTACAATAACCCTCCTCGATGGCGTGCTGAATTATCCCATCTCTTCTCATATCACCTTTTCCTCGAATTGAAATATTATTAGAAATCGATCGATATTTGTCAACTTTCTCCACAATCCACCACCTTCCTGCCATTTCTAAGACATAAGCCTCTTTTGGATCGACAATTATACATGAATTGTGATAATTTAAACCTTTTTCGTTGTGCGCTCCCCCTTGACCGTATGTTTCTAATAGCAACGTAATAATATCAAGAGCTCCTTTAGCGGTTTTTCCTCTTTCGAGCCCCAACCTCAAAAGATCCATTCCCAATAATCCTCTTTCTTCGAGAGGTTCTTTGGTTGCTACGGCTTCATTACCTATTACGACCCCATATTCATTTGCACCCATTTCTGCCCCCCAGATCCAGTAAGGTTGGCTTAAAATAACTGCCGCTGTTTCGGACACTTGTGGTATAGAAATATGCGTGCAATTTAACTCTTCGTCCAATGAATGTTTCATTCGTGGAGAATAAGTTAAAATTTGAGCTTCTTTTTCAATTCGATCGCTGTTTTTTCCAAAAACTACCGTATTATTATTGTTAAAACTTACATAAGTATCGCACATAAAAAATCACCTTATAATATTATTAATTGGAACTATGACTTTTATTTAAATTATAAATCTATTTTTATTTTTTATCATATATTAATTATGAGTTTATTAATTAGAGTTTAACTCTAACATTAATTAAAATAAATAAAAAAAATTAATAGCTTTAAAATTTTCTTTGGAATGAGGTATTAAACTTTGAACTCTGCTAAAAAAACTATTTGGATATACACCTTTGAATATGCTGGAATCGCAAAAGTTGGAGGTCTGGGAGAGGTC
Source organism: Promethearchaeota archaeon (assembly GCA_014729315.1). The sequence goes on from WJKD01000396.1 coordinate 7,377, forward strand.
CCCGCAAATCAAGCTAAATATTTAAAAGATAAATTTGCCTTAAGAGTATTTATTCCTTCTCACGGCCAAATTGATCGTTTACGTAAAACTCGTGGAATAAAAAAGCTTGATTTTGCCTATTCTGAAGAAATTAATTCTAAAAATTTAAAAATAGAAGGTTTTTCGGAAACTTGTATGATTGGATATTACGAATGTGAAATAGAGGGAGTTAAAATTATCTTATTGTCCGGAGAGAACGAGTTTACGAAGATATATCTTGACGATAAGATAGTATATAATCCCGATACGTTCACAGGCAAGTTATTATTATTTAGTTTAGGAATGAGAGCTTACACTGATTATTTAATAAAAAATAAGAATTCACGTATACCTGACTTAATCCACATGCACGATTATCACGTAGTTATACCCTTTATAAACACAAAACAAGAATTAAACAAAAGGAACTTGGATACATCTTCTTTAATTACTATTCATCTTTTAACTCATCCCAAGTTTGATCTTCAATTTTATTACGCTTGCGGTGTGTCTGAACAACCAATTAAAATTCTGCTAAAGGATGACTTACATAAAATGACTATGGCTGAGATTTTCGAATTATGTAAAAGAAAAGACACTAAAACCGAATCAGTTCCCTCTATGGAAAAGATTGGAGCAGTTATCAGCGATTTAGTAACCACAGTAAGTAATTCTTATCTAAAATCGGATATTATTCCCAAACTCGGTCAAGAATTAATTGAATTCAAGTCAGATTTTGTTTGGGACGGATGCGATTGGGATTTTTATGATATAAAAAGCAAAGTTCTTAATTCATTAGGAGAAGAAATTCTGGAAGTTCTTAATATTAACACGATTTCAGATATCAAAAGAGCTGACATGAAAAAATATTTGTTAACCTATAAAATTGGAAATTTAGAACAAAGTCCACTAATAAATTCTGAAAAAGTTTTAAAAGCAATTAATCAAATTTCAAATGGGAATCCTTTTATTAAAAACGGAAACATAAAAGCTTTTAGTTCTTCAGGTCCTTTAATGATAACAACGGGAAGAATGTCGCCCCAAAAAGGA
>WJKD01000397.1 GCA_014729315.1 Promethearchaeota archaeon
TAAAAACCTAATTAGCACATTGGAAAACTAAAATATATACTCATTTATGGATTTTCTTATATTAGTAATCAATGGATATTCAAGAACTTCAAGATAAAGGAAAATTTTTATTAGAAACTTCCAAATTTCGGGAAGCTATAAAAATATTTAATACTATTTTAGGCATAGTTCCTAGGAGTTACGAGACATGGAATCATCTTGGATACGCACATCATTGTATTGGTAATTATAAAAACGCAATTCTTTCTTACAAGCAAGCGATAGAAATCAATCGTAAATATATTGAAGCGTGGAATAACTTAGGGTTGAGCTACAAATCTCTTGGTAGGTACGAAAAAGCATTAGAATCATTTAATATTGCGATTGATCTTCAGCCGAAAAATGTTTTAGCATGGGCTCGATTAGGCATAACATTTTACCAAATGGGGCAAATTAACCAAGCAATAGAAGCCCTTAGAGAAGCTATGTCCATAGATCCCGAAGATATCGTAGTATCTACTTTCCTTGTAAGTATTTATAGGGAATTTCCTAAATTCGAACAAACGATTGAAAAGATTTTTTCGGATTTTAAGAACCATAAGACTAGTGTAGAATAATTAATTGGGTTAATTGTAATTTAGTTTGATAAGAACCTATAGATTTGCAAAATTTAGAAAATTTTGTTAATAAGAAGACTCTATTTGTTTTAAAGAGTGTAGTTCATTAGAATAATAGAAAAATCGGATTATTTGTATTATCAATTTCTAAAATTTCAAGATAATATAAAATATATAAATTTTTAGGATATCATACCAGTCAAATTCAATGCTTTAAGATTTTCAAAGTTTTCGAGACCACTTACAATGACGAAAGCTATTCCAAATAAACCTGATGTTTACATAAACCTTTTTTGTTAGCTATTATATGAATCTTTAAGGAAATATAATTGAAATGTAGAGCTCTCATATCTTCAATCATTATTTAGAAAAATATGGACCAAGACAGAAAAGACCAAGATTTGATTCAAAGTAAATCCTATGCTGAATGGAATAAGTTAGGAAATAGTCAATTAAGAAACAAGAGATATAAAGACGCCATAAAATCGTTTATTAATGCACTAAAAGTGAATCCCGAGAGCAGTGTTACTTGGAGCAACTTAGGCGTTGTTTACGAAAAAATTGGAGACTATAATAAAGAACTTGAATGTTGTAAAAAAGCGATCGAGTTAGATCCTAAAGATTCGTGGGCATTCTACAATTGTGGAGTTGCTAGCTATAATTTAGGAAATTTTCAAAAAGCGATCAAGTTCTATAAAGAAGCTATCAACTTGGATCCAACGGATAACACAGCTTTATATAATTTGGGTTTGACCTATATTAAAATTAAAAATTATACTAAAGCTATTTATTATTGGAAATTGGGATTGGAAAATGAACCAGATGATCTCCGTTTATTGTTCAATATAGGATTAGCATTTACTATGTTGTCTAATGACAATAAGGCTATTGAGTATTTTAAGAAAGTTATTGAGCTCAATCAGAAACACGTTGGAGCCTTAAATCGGTTAGGACAATTACTTTTTAATCGCAATGAATTTAAACAGGCATTAAAGTGCTTTAAAAATGTGATTAAAATAAATCCCGATAATAAAATGGCAAAAATGTATATAGAAAATTTGAAAAAAATGTTATAATCTCAAGATGATAAAACATTTTTTTTAAGGAAATAGACTCATAAATCAATAAGGCGATATGTAATAAAACTCCACGACAAGTTAAACTTAATTTTTAACGATATCCCATTAAAATTTTGCGACTCTCAAGGCGAAATGATTTTAAAATCGCCCCAGATGAAGTATTTAACTAATTTAATTCCAAAATGGTTTAAGATCGTTCAATTGGGTTTAGAGGTTGATAAAGAAGAAACATATAGAACCATACGCCATATATTTCGTTCTCTTTGGATTTATTTTTCCATTCTAAATGATACCTTTCCAAATGATATAACAACGAAGAATCTTAATGTTCTCAAAGAAAAGTTGGTGAACTTGCGTAACTTTTCTAATAATCTATTCCCATTATTGCTACTTTATCACGATTTGGGAAGGCCTTTTAATAGGATATGGCATTCGCTTGAATCTTACGATATTGTTAATAAAGAAGGTTTATTTGACGAGTTTAATATAGGCCAAGATCAACTTATGGTACTCTTAGGTGTTATTAAGCATCATCTATTGCTTGGAACTATATTCACTGGAGAAGCAAGCTATTATGGTTCCATCGCCTTATTTAAGGATAGGGAACTGAGAAACTTATTTAGCTCGCCAGAACTAATTGAAACTTATTTTAATGCTCAACTTGCTTTTACCTTAATTGATATCTGGGGTTACGACTATTCCAGAATATATGACCATTACTTTAAATATTATAATACGATATCTAAAAATTTAATTAATTTATTTACAGAATCCGTTTCGTACAATAACCAAGGAAAGCTAAACCTCTTGTCTGAAGAATTAATTCTCAGAGATAATAAGAATCTTAAATGGAGAATTTCTTGTGCGCTAAGAATCTTTCAATTCGTAGATACAGACCGCGCTTTAACGGAGAATTTCTATTATAGTAAAGTTATAGAGGCTCTAAGTGATTTTGGCTACACTTGGAAACAATTCAACGAAATTTTAGGTATGAACCATTCTCTGATTCAATTAAAATACGCATTATCGATTCTAATGGTTTTAGCTTCTGGAAAATTCAAGAGCAAACCTATAGATAAAGGCGAATTAATAGACCCGTCTTTATTCAAGTTCTGGATTCATTGTACCAAAAAGATCCAATCTTATGAAGACGAGATCAAACAAAAAAAAAGAGATTCCCCTCTGTTATGGAACTATATTTTTGAAATACCGAGAAGATGGTATTTAAAAGGAGAATTTAACCGATATGTTCATAGTGATGAATTTTTCGAAAATATTTACAAAAGCAAACCATATTTTAACTTTAACCAAGATATGTACATTATAAAAATTCAATTTCCTAAGTTTTAATTATATTATTTTCAAATTAGACTTTCAAAATAGAATAAAACTGATTATAATAACATTCAAAATTTATTTATCTTTTTTAAGAACCAAGTTACATAATGATATTGTTATTAACTGTAAATATTAAAGTTAAAACGAAAAAAGTGAAAAAAAATGAGTGGAAAGCCAAATTTTTTGTTTATTATTACTGATCAACAACGAAAAGACCATTTGAGTTGTTATAACGAGAATTCAATTCTTAAAACGCCTCATATAGACAGTATTGCAAAAGAAGGGATAAAGTTCACGAGGTTTTATTGTAATAATCCAATTTGCATGCCCAATAGAAGCACTATTTTCACGGGAAAGTATCCTTCAGTGCACAGGGTGACGACTAACGGTAGAAATCTCCCGCAAGGAACTCAAACCTTTACTGAGATACTAAATAATTCAGGAGATTATCACACTGCGAGTTTCGGAAAAATTCATCTAAATTATTTTGGACAAAATTATAGAGGTAAATTTGATTCACCAAAAATCAGTAATGAATTTGTTCTTCCGAAAGACTACAAGAAAATACCAAATTATACTCCTTATTTTGGCTTGGAAGAAAGCAAAATAATATCAGGTCATGGAACTCTATTAGGCCATCCTGATTATTTCGAATGGATGAAAAAAAAATTAAAGACTGACGAAGAATTACAAATTAAATTAGGAATAAAACCAGAAGCTTCGGAAAAGGATATAGAAAAGAAAATTCGAAGATTATTTCATATTAAAGTGAAAGAATCATTTATAGAGCTTCAAGTATGGAAACATAAGCTCCCCGAAGAATTATATTCCACCACATTTGTCAAAGATAATGTAATTAAATTTTTAGATAGATTTTCGAATGGAAATTATGACAAAAATCGCTTTTTTACGATTTGTTCATTTCCGGATCCACATGCCCCGTTTACTCCTCCTGGGAAATATTATAACATGTTTAACCCCGAAGATGTAGAATTACCGGATACATTTGATAATGATCATAAGAGTCATCCAGACTTTATTCAAGAACATTATCAACATAGCAAAAAAACTGAAGGAACGAACGATAAAGATTTCCCCTCTGCGAAAGACCTTTCCGCAGAAGAAGCAAAGCGCGTTATAGCAGCCTCTTACGGTATGGAAAAAATGATTGACGATGCGGTTGGAGAAATTCTTAAAGCTTTGGAAGATTTAGGTTTAAGAGAAAATACCATTGTTATTTATACAACAGATCATGGCGAGTTAGGCGGAGAACACAGACTCTTTTTCAAAGGGCCATTCTTATATCAACCATTAATTAATATCCCGTTTATAATAAGTGTCCCAGGAGGTATTAGAAATAAGATTAGTGATTCCTTAGCAAGCTCAATCGACATTCCAGAAACAATTTTAGAACTTGCTGGGTTTGAAATACCAAGATACATGCAAGGAAAAAGCCTTCTACCAATTTTAGAAAAGCCAGATGAAAAGATTAAAAAAAGTATTCTAATAGAGATGGATGACAATTATAATGATCAAAAAACAAGAACTATCGTTACACAGAATTGGAGACTCACATTCTATAAGGATTTTGGAGAGCTCTATAATCTAAAAAAAGATCCTAAGGAATTGAATAACTTATGGGACGAGAATAAGTATCAAGAAATAAAACTGGAATTAATTCTAAAATTACTTCGAAAAATAGCATATGAAGCTGAAATCCCTGTATTAAGAGATTGTGATTATTAACAGATATAGCGTGATAAAAAGACAAACAAGGCTTAATGGATTTATACGAATGTATAATAAATCGGTAAGAATGATAAACGATTTATATTTTTTCAATCGATTTTAGGTGGCCCCTTCCGAATTCTTTCTAACATCTTTTTTGGTGAATTATCAAACCGTATATAATTAATATTCTCGCTCCACCATGTCGCTCCCGCTTCTTTATATTTTTCCACGACTTTAGATGCTTGATATTTATCCTCTGGAGTATCTCCTGCGAAATAAACATCATAATTATTTGTTTTGTTCCTATTTTGCTTAATATAAGACATTGCTTCTTTTAGTTCTTTTGGTGAAAGAATATCTGGGTATCTTACACTATTAGGACAGACTCCATCATATTTAGAGGCTCTTAAAAACGGTTTTTTATTTGGCCATAAACCTGCAATCCATATTGGTATATGATTATTAACGGGTTTAGGGAGGAATTTTACCTTTCTAATCTTAAAATATTCTCCTTCATATTTAAATGGACTTCCGGACCATAAACCCCTTAAAATTTCTAATCCTTCGTCAAGCATTTTTCCTCGAATAAAGGCGTTTTTTTCATCTCCAAATGTTGAAAATTCAGATGGAGGATCTCCTATTCCCACTCCTAAAATTACGCGCCCATTCGAAAGATGGTCTAACGACACGATTTCACGGGCTAATTGCCATGGACGTCTTCGGGGAAGTGGAGTTACCATAGTTCCAATTTTAATTTTTGAAGTTTTCATAGCTATAGCTGCCAGTGAAATCCAAGGATCACAGAACGGAGTATTTTTCCTAATCATTAGATGATCCCATAAAAAGAATCCGTCCCAACCTGCTATTTCTGCTTCATGTGCAATGCCTGCTATTTCTGCTTCATGTGCAATGTCTGCCATTTTTGATGGATTGAAAAAATATCCATTTTTGATGGATTGAAAAAATATGCTTGGATCGATTGTTCTGGAATCAGAGGATATAAATCACAAGGAAGCAGAAACAGGATTATTAAATTTATTAAATCATATTGAAATAATGTGCCCCGAACTAGAGAGGGATGAGTTAGACCAAAATAAAATAGAATTTTTCGTAAAGCAATATGCTACAAATTTATTATAACATGTTAATTCTCCGTTTTTGTATCAAAAATTATAAAAAAATTTCTTTAAAAAACCACTTTATAAAGTAAGAAACTTAAGAATATAATTAA
>WJKD01000398.1 GCA_014729315.1 Promethearchaeota archaeon
ACCATATCCCCTCTATATTGCGGATAGAATGGTCAAAAAACTTAGAAAAGCACTTCCTGCAATAAGGAAAGCAACCACCCAAGAGATGACATTAAAATGGGAAGGCTCCCCAGGGAATATCTATCTCGCTATGCATGGTTATAGAACTGATTGGGCTAAATGAGGTGAAATTCACGACTGGAATAAAGGAAATATTCGAAAATACAGAACAAATAGGTGTAATCGGCTCTCCCTCTAGCACGGGAGAGTTTAATATTGATATTATTGGAACAGCTGTCGACAAACAACTAGTGGGTAAGATTTGCGTTTTTAAATTCCTACAAGATGGAAAAGATCATTACGCCCTTGGTCAGATTAGCGAAGTTGTTATGCATAATTATTGGACGCAAGATCCAACGATGAAGGGCATAATAAGACAGAAAGGAAGAGTGGATCCAATTACAGAACGACAAGATATACACGTGGCGAAAATGATGGTAAGCTCTGTTTTCGGTCTTGAAAGTAATCAAGAAATCTTTCCAAGCATTTTGGGAACAGTTCCTCCTACCGGAACTCCCATTAAAATATTTTCCAAAGAGCTTTTAGAAAATCTTTTGTCTTTTTATCAAAAAGAATTGTTCTACCTTGGCAGAGCTTACGGCACTGATATTAATCTGCCAATGTGGTTTAAGCATTTTGATAACGGTCTCAATGGAGTGGGAGAAGCCTATCATATCGGAATATTTGGAAAAACAGGCTCGGGGAAATCTGTTTTAGCTAAGATGATGATAACAGCCTATTCCAAACATAAGAATATGTCAATCTTTATCTTAGATCCTCAAGGTGAGTTTTCAAGTGAATTGACTTCAAATAATAAATTAAGAAAGTTAATAGAAAAAGAAATAGAGAAAAACATAAAAATCTATACATTGCATAATCTCGTTTTGGATTATTCTGATGTATTACTTCAAGAATTATTAATCGCCTCGGGATTTTTTGATAAGTTAAAAATTGTTTTTGAAGATCATATGGTTCGCTTTGTTGATGAGATTCTTATTGCCTTAAATTACGAAGAAGAAGGGAGCGCAACTTGTAGAGCAATAAAGCCATGGGAATTTTCAACAAGAGAGTGTTTTAAAATTGTATGGTCCTTATTAGCTGACGAAATTTTTTTACAAAAAATCATTTTTACAAAAGAACCTAGAGAACGAGTAAAAAACGCTTGGTTATCTTTAAATGAGGTTGAAATGTATAAGATTTGGGCTGGAGTAACTAACCTCTTCAGTTATGACAGAGAAAACGAAACGATTCAGCTGACAAGACTTTTTGAGAAAACGTCTAACGGAAATCCTTTAATCGTTATTGATTTATCGTCAAGAGAAAAACCTGAGGATCTATTATGGAACGATAAGATACAAAAAATCGCTATTAATCAATTTTTAAGTAAAATTACCAACCAAGCTCAAGCTAAATTTAAGAAGGGAGGCAATATTAATTCATTAGTGGTAATTGATGAGGCTCACCGGTTGGCACCACGTGGAAAAATCGAAGATGGTTATGTTGAAAAGATTCGGCGCGTATTCATAGATGCAGTTAGAACAACCCGAAAATTCGGGTTGGGATGGATGTTTATAAGTCAGACACTTTCAAGTCTTCATAAGGAGATTTTAAATCAAGTTAGAATTTTCGTTTTCGGTTTCGGGCTTGCATGGGGAACTGAGAGAAGAGCATTATTGGAAATAATAGGAGGTGCGACCGAGTCCATGAATCTTTATCAAAACTTCACCGATCCTCAGAGCGGTTTAGGAAAAAAAGATTATCCCTTTATGACGATAGGCCCTATTTCACCGTTATCCTTCTCTGGAACACCGTTATTTTTTAACGCACTGGAGTATCCTAAAGAGTTCATACTGACAAATTTTAGGAAAAAGTGAGATTGGAGAATTTTTAATTTATAGTAAATTTATATTGGGTCTAAAAACTCGGTTAAGAAATTAAAAATGTTTGTCGAAGTCAAGAAAAAGCGTATTCCGGTCAAGGATGGTAAGCTCTACCTTGGGAATATGGGGATTTCCAACATTTCCGAAATAAAAGGGCTCGAAAAGCTGACCAAATTGAAGACACTTATACTTTATAAAAACCGTATCTCGACTATTAGACACCTTGATTCGTTGCAAGGCTTGGAGAAATTAAATTTATATGGAAATCGAATCACTTGTTTAGAGGGTTTAGACCAGCTTAAAAATCTGAAAGTTTTGTATCTTTCCGACAACTTGCTCACTGAAATTCAAGGGCTTAACCGACTCAAGAACTTAGAGATATTATCGTTCGAAGAGAATAAGATAAGTGAAATCCGCGGGCTGAACAAGTTGAAAAACTTGCGGATTTTGAATTTATATGATAATCGAATAACTAAAATTAAGGGTCTCGAGAATCTCATAAATTTAAAAACACTTCGAATAGGAAAGAATCTCATTGCTGCCTCATTGTGGAATAAAGTAGGGGGAATTGATAAAGAAGGTTATGCTCTCAATCTTCAGCGGGTTATTGGATATTGTAGAAAAAAGAAATTTTCAAATTGATATATTTTTATTATCTCAGATTAATTTTGGCTTTAATTTCCTTAAGATAACGCCAATATTTTAA
>WJKD01000399.1 GCA_014729315.1 Promethearchaeota archaeon
AGCCAATACGGATCTATTATTGGTTTTTTTGCCTCGATTATGGCAATCTCTTATTATTTTTATATTTTCAGCGGAGGAAATCCTGCAGTTGCTGCCATTCCAATTTCTTTTATATTATTTATAGTAATATATTTCCTATTTAGAAGAAGGGAGAAGGAAAAGGTTGAGATATGATTGTTGAAATATCTTACATTATTTTTTAATTTAAAGCAATTAAACGCAATCTTTAATTAATCGAACAGTTTCTTGTTTATTTTTAAGATAACCCAAAAAGCAAGCTCGATTAAAATGTATCCAAAACTTTTTATCACATATTTCCTCGTTTTTCGCCAATCTTTTTAATTTCTTGAGGGTAATAACTCCATCTTCGGCATAGGTTGATGCGATCTGTATTATTGTTTTTACATTATTGTTCAAGTATTGTTTTCGTTTCTTAAGTTTCGAATTTTTGTGTTTCTTCAACTTAGAAATTTTTGATTTTAGATTAGATTCGTTTAAATTAACATAATCTGAATAAAAGGAAACTCCGTAATTCTTAAGCTTTTCATATTTTTTGCTTTTAGTGAATTCATCTAATTTTGAGATAATTTGATCGATTGATCGATTAGCGAGAATCTCTGCTTCCTCATTCTTTCGATCCTTGAAATTTTTTACCACCTCAAATTCCGAAAAGGTTTTTTCGGTTTTTGAAAACTGAATTTTTTTGCGATTAATTTCTTGCTCCAGATCTAAGGTGTCTGAGTCAATTAAGACAGCATTCATGGATTTTTCCTTTCTATTGGCAACTTTAAAAAATGGTACGTCAACTGTTCCTTTTGTAATTAGAATATAGCATCTCCCAGGAGCCGTTCTTCCCGTTCGTCCTCTTCTTTGAATTAACCTAATTTCAGATGGTACGGGTTCGTAAAAAATAATAGCATTAACATTAGGAATATCAAGGCCCTCTTCGGCAACTGAAGTAGCTATGAGGATATTTATTTTGTTATCTCTAAATTTCTTAAGGATTTCCAATTGAGTATTCTGAGAAAAGCCCATTTCGTTTACTTTTGATGACTGTCCGATAAATTTTTCAACTTTATATTTAGAATTCAAATGATTTGCGAGGTAATTTTTGAGTAATTCGGCCATCTCGCGATATTGAGTGAATAAGATAATCTTGTTGTTGTTGTATTCTTCAATTTCCTCTTCTATAATTGATCGTACTGATTGAATTTTAGGATGACTTAATTCGAATTTATTTGTTCTTTCCAATTGAGCTGTTATGAATTTAAAATGCTTTGATTCCGTAATCCTCTTAGCAGATAAAATTTCTTGATCGGCCTTATAGTTAATTCTATTTAAAAATGAATGAAATAAAGAAATGTCTTGAGTTTCCAAAAGATCTTTTCCATGTAATATAGATATACAACTTGAGCAATAAGAATATATAGAATGAATGTTTAGGTGCTTTTTATTAACAGTATCGATGATTTTGGGCTCAGTATAATATAAATAGTCGTTTAAATCTTCCTCTGTCACATCAACATACATATCATTCGCAAATCTGAGTGAAATAGTTAAATCCTTTGCGATGTTGATGAAATCTAGTTTTGAGAAATATTTTTTAAAGGGATTTATAAGATTCCTATCTATAAAAAACTTCAGAAATGTGTTAAATAAATTCTTCCAAACTTCAATTAATTCCATCGTTTTGAGCTGTAAGCTTACACTCTCGATTATCGTATCAACCTCATAAATGTATTTCTTAACGTCGGCATCATTATAATTTTTAAAAACTACATTTTCGATGAAAAGGTTATCGCAAAGTTCTTGTATGCGATCAGAATCTTTTCCGGGCGAAGCTGTAAGGGCTAAAATTAATGGATCTGAACACATGTAAATATATTCTTTTGCAAGAAATGTATAGGCATAATTTCCTCTTGTTCTATGTGCTTCGTCAAAAATAATCATAGAGGTATTGCTTAAATCGTATCTATTACGCATTAGATCGTTTTTGATCACTTGTGGTGTTGAAATTATTATTCTCGCTTTTTTAAAAAGTAGCACTCTTTTTAATGATGGTATTCGACCTGTTAAAGAAACTATTTTATCAGGATCAAGATTTAAAAATCTATCACAAGAATCTTTATGCTGTGCTACAAGTGGTCGCGTTGGAGCGAGAATAAGTATGTTTCCACTTGAATACTTTTCGAGATTATTCGCGATTAGTAATATACCGACAATCGTTTTACCTAATCCCGTGGGTAAGACCACAAGACTATTTTTTCTCTTACATCTGTTAGCAATATTAGACTGATAATTTCTAAGAAGTACTTGGTTCTTTTTTAGATAAGGATGGTTAAAATATTCTTTACTTGTGTTGATTTTTTTTTGCATATACCTATATCTCAATAAATAATTTTTTAAACCCCATAAGGCCGGAAATTTATTATATCATACCATTTCCACTTATTAAAGTGATGTTAATTAAAGCATGCAGAACTTTAAAATACCAAATAGCTTTAGAAAAACTTAATAAATTAGAAGTTTAAGTAATCTTAATATTATTCAAAAACCAAATTATCTTGGATTAATTAGAATAATTAGGTTTTCTAAGATGAACGAAATTTCAGAAACAAAAAAGGAATTATTGAAAGAATCTTTGCCTTTTAAATCCAAATTATCATTTGGAAGTATTACCGCTGCTAATGTAATCATGAGTCAAGTGGCTTTTGCGGCAATTACATTCTATTATAATGTTAAGCTGGGAGTTCCCGAAGAATGGATTGCTTTAGCGTGGATTATTTTCGCAGCTTGGAACGCAATAAACGATCCTTTATTCGGTTTTATCGAAGATCGAACTAAATCAAAAAAATATGGCCGAAGAATCCCTTATCTCCGATTTGGATCCCCTATATATGGATTCCTATTTATATTATGTTGGTTTCCTTTTTTAACGCAAAATGTCTTAGCGCTATTTATTAACTTAATCCTAATTTTATTTGCATTCGATACTATTTACACGATTACAGGATTAATTACTTATTCTCTTCCCGCTGAGATGGCAATTTCAAGTAAGACACGCGCAAACTTAATGGTGTATGGTTCTATTTTTAGTTCATTAGGTTTTTTGGTTGCTTTTCTATTGCCCGTCGTGCTATTAACAGGAGATAATACCACAGAAATAAGTCCAGCGTTTTTAATCACGATGGTTATTATAGGAATATCGTGCGCGACAGTTATTTTTATAGGGAGCTTTTATATAAACGAAAATAAATACACACAGTTAGAAGAACCTTTAGGAATGCTTGAAGGATTAAAAGAAACCTTTAAAAATAAACCCTTTCTCATTTTTGAAGTAAGTAATTTCTCCTTTCTATTAGCTCAAACGATATTAACTTCTGCGGTGTTCTACTACATCAATTTTGTTTTAGGATTGAGCGGACTTCTCTCGATGGTACCTTTGTTAATATTCTTTTTAATGGTCTTCGCCTTTACTCCTGTTTACAGCAAGATGGTGGGAAAATACGGATTAAAGAAGATGTACATCGTGTCGTTTTTAATAAGTGGAGTAGGATTTATTTTATTATTTTTCCTTGGTTGGACCTTTTTTACGGCGCTAATAGCTTTATTATTTATTGGAATTGGATTTTCGGGAATTTTCCTAACTAGCCAAGCCGTTTTTGCCGAATGTATCGATTTCGACGAGGTGAGAACGGAAAAACGTAGAGAAACCACCTATTCCGGAGTCAATGCTTTAATTACAAAGCCGGCGATTTCTATAGCAAATTTTCTGTTTCTATTAGTAATATCCTCTTTTGGTTTTCAGAGAGCTGCGCAAACTCAATCTCCTTCTGCTCAATTAGGAATAATGATAGGATTTACGATTATCCCTGCAATTTTTATCATTATTAGCGCTCTCGTGGTCAAATTCTTTCCATTATACGGACCAGAATGGGAAGAAAAGAAAGTAGAGTTGAAGAAGATTCACGAACGCAAAGAGAAAGAATATATCTCGAATTTAAAGGAAGAAGGAATCATATAACTTTTAAAAATTTTTTTTATTTATTCTTTTTAAAAAAAAACCCCTTTACATCGAAATTGAATTAAAACTATCTATGTAAAGGGGAAAAAATAATATGAGAATGCATCCATTAAATTGGAGATTTTTAAGAGTTAAGAATTTTAATCTTACAAAGATTAGGCAAAAATTGAAATTCCCTTATTATTTAAAACTTCCTTTTATAGAGTCATTTAGAGGAAAAAATAAAATCTTTTTAGATCTTTCCTTTCTTTGAATCTTTTGCTTTCTTTCCAACATTTTCAGCGTTAAACAGATCCAACCCCTGGCAATATTCCCCATCATCTTCAACTTATTTGGATAAAGTGACCTTATTATGCCTTTGGGAGTTATACCCGATTGAGAATTTTTTCTAATTAGATTAAGGACTTGCTGCGCTCTTGCTTTACGATGAGCTAGAATTTCGTTTAATCTATCGGCTGGTCTTTCGATCGGGCTTCCATGAGCGCTGAGAATTAGTTTCAAATTTGGCAATTCCTTATACTGTTCAATCGAATTGATGTAATCTTCTAAATCAGAATCCGGAGGTCCTAACCATGTTGTTATGCTTCTTAAAACATTATCGCCTGAAAAGAGAATTCCTTTATTTTCATTGTATAATGAAATGTGGTCAGACGAATGTCCTGGCGAATGAAGAATTTTCCATTTTTCGTCGTTAATAGTGATATATGCATTTGAATTAATATTAATTATCTCGTCTGGATGATTTATAAAAGTTAAACCATAGAGTCTTTTATATAAAACATATTCAAATCGACTATTGATAAAATTCTTTATATTCTGTGAGACCGAAGGAAGACAGAGAAGATCTTCGTAAGGATCTGGTCTGAAATATTTCATATACGATTCTTCAGAATTAATCATGTGAAAAGTATTACGAGGTAATATTACTTCCACATCTAAGTACTTTCTTAACAATTTTAAACCAGAAAAATGATCTGGGTGTCCATGACTAGGAATTATTCTGTTTAAATTAAATTCTTGATTATTTTTTTTATAATTTCTTTTTATTTTGGCTATTTCTCTCAACACATGTGAAATGGTTTTCAAATCACCGTATCCTGCGTCATATATCAATCCATCAGAACCTCCTATAATATAAACATTTTCGGGAGGTCTTAATGCCCCGAAAAAACCTTTTTCTCTTATGAGGTAAATGTTAGGACTAACTTCGATCATTTTAAAGTAATTTAGAAATTTTACAATAAGAATTTCTATTCTTCTTATTTTTTTCCAATATTAAGATACATTCTCTTAAAGATAATAATAATTTTATTCTTAAATCAATAAGATCATTTTTTTAAAAGAAAATTTATTTCTCATAATATATTTAAATAACTCGATTCCAATTAAGACGGCAAAACTAAGGCGATATTTGCTTTCCAATCAGTTTTGCTTAAAGAAAAATATTTAAAAATTAAGAGTTTGTTACAATTCACATATAGCTAAGCATTAGCTTAATTTTATTAATAAAGTCTTAGAGAAAAAGAAAGGTTAAAAGAAAGGAATTTGAATATTTGGAATTTATTAGATCAAAACCATCTTTGATATTGAAGAACTTGAGGTTCTTCTTCAAGTGTTTTTTTAAAAGGATAAATCAATAATATTGCCCCAATAATCATTCCTAGACCGTAAGGAAATAAGAAAATAATATTCGCAGACTCTCCAGAGAGAATAGTTAGTGCCAAATCAATTAAAATGCCCGAACCATAAAATAAAAATCCAAAAATCATTCCTATAAGATTATAAGTTAAAAATAACCATCCCCATATGCTCTTTTTCCCATTATACTCCTCTTTGAGTTTTTTCAACAAATATACTGCGTATATAATTACGCTGACACTAATCAATTCAATTAAATTTTGTGTAAAGAAAAAAACTAAAGCTAAAATGGGAGATATGATTAGGAATAACCCGAATAGTCCAAGAGTGACTAATCCAAATAGAATTGAAATAATTAATGTATATTTTAATAATTTATGTGTATTTTGAGTATATAATTGATTCTGATAAGCTTCTCTAGAGTAATTAAGATTGATGCCACAATAAATGCAGAAATTGCTATTCTTTTTTATATAATTTCCACAATTAGGGCATAATGTAATATAAGGAGTTAAATCTTCGCCGCAATTCGTGCAATAATTGAAATTTCCTTTAATCAACATATTACAATTAGGACATCTTAGTTCAGTTTTCTTTTCTTTTGTATTCAGGGATTCTTGGGTCTTGCTTTCAAGTACATCTTTTATAGGTTCGCAATCGTCACTTTTATTGCTTAGAATCACCCCGTTTTGGGGACAACGGTTGCTTTCTTTTGCCTTTTTATTCGCTATTCTAAAGAAAAATAGGATTAAAAAAAAACTTAACAAAGCGAGGATTACTTGAAATACGATGACAGATACGAGATATAATAATTGGCTGTCAATGTTTAATCCCAGAAAAATCAGGTAGATCCATATTGAGGAACTGTTCCATAGAAAATGTATAATGACCGGGATTGCCCATATGGGAAGAAATCGCTTGAGAAATAAGACTAATTGCTCTTTAAAAGGTAATTCCTCTTCGTTTAATTGGAACCTCAATCTCTCTGCTCTTCCTGCAGCAAAACCACCTAAACTCCCACCGAGGATATGAATAGGAGCCCAATTTCTTACTGTCACTTGCAAATAGACGCTTAAATCGGTTCCACCTGCTAATATGGTGTTTACAACATAACTAGCTGTTTCGATACTCTCAAAAACTACACCAATTAAAATCCCTATTAACATTCCCTTTAACTCATTGTTTAAAAAACCCTTATTTTTCTGATTTGGATTCTTTCCTCTTTGAAGCACCACGAAAAAAGCTAATATAGAAGGAAGAGATTTGTTAAATTCCTCTACAAGTGCTGGAGTAATAGCAGAGGAACCTATCTGATATATAATTGAAGTACCGAATTGATCGTTTGAAAAAACATAATATATAATAGCTAAAACCAACCATAGAGTATCAATTCCTGTGTTCCAGTAAGCTGACCAGTTAATGACGCAGACCCCTAAAAGAATGAAAAATATGAAATATTGGAATTCACTTCCGTAAATTTTTTTATTGTGGGGCCATTTCTGTGATTTCCAATAATATAATAAAATCCAAAGTGCGTAATATAAAAGTGGTCCGAGGATGATGTATGTGAAAAGTAAGGCAAATCTTGCTTCTATGGTTGCAGAAGAGAATAACAAGAAGATAAGCATTAATATAGCGTAAATAGCGTTCCCAATAAGAAGTAGAGTCCAGATTATCTTTTTTAATGGGGTTAATTTTATATTATATGGTTTATAAGGATTTTTTTCCGACATTGTGAGAGATCTAGTTATTTTTGTTATTTCTTACATTTAATTAAATCTCATATAAGTTAAAAATAGGTATAATTAAAAATAAATAAGATTTTTTAAAATGATACAAGGCTCATTATTGTTAAATGATAAGAACTGAAGTAAAAAAACGTAAAAATAAAAGAGCACGATCTATTTTTTCTTAGCTAAAATACTTGCTAACTTTTCTGGTAAGTGAAAACCTAAATAGAAACTTATTGAGCTGACAGCCAGCAAGATTCGAACGATTACTATAATTAAAGGCGAAATCGGGAGTAAAGCGTCAATAACTGCGGCTAGAATAAATATTATAAAGGCAGATAATAGAAACCATCCTTGCCATCTAATTTTTGCCTCCTCCGACTTAATTGATTTTCTTGAAAAAATTACCCCGGTAATCAATGCAGAGAGCAAGGCAAATACTAAAAAAGCAATTACTAATAATCCAGGTTGCATGAAAAATGTGCCCTTTATAACACCAACTAAATCAGGATTGGTAAAAAGAAAAAATATGATTAATACGTCAAAAAGAATGCAAATAGTTCCGTAAATTCCCACCATCAGTTTTTTCAGGTGAGGATATACCAGATGACAAAACGAATAAATCCATAAGAGTAGGGCGATAGGAATAAAAATATTAGCAATAAAGAGGTATTGGAATGTAGAAAATTCGTAGTCACTAAATAATAGAAAAAGAAACGAAAAAGCAGAGCCCCACCAACCTGAAAACATGAAAATCCAACTCAAACCTACCGTTACAAACACATAACGGTGTACCATAAAATATCTTAATAAAATTTTTAAACCAATAAATAAAGATACAGCAACTGCCAATAAGCTAAATAATCCGTATAAAATTTCTAAGTTCGTTAAATGTTGAATTGTCATAATATTTTTTGATTATATGTGTAGTTCCAATAGAATTCTAAATTATTTTAATATAAACTTATACAAAGTATAATATTCGTTTTCTCATTTAAATAGTTTAACTGTTCTTGGAATAATCTCGTAATCGTTAAAATAAGAGTTATTAAGATAACAAAAATTTACACAATTGATGGATAATAAAAGTAACAAAAGAAACTACATTCAAAAAAGACTTTACATTTACCATTTTCTAAACGATGGAATTACATTTATTCTTCCAACTTTAATGGCAAGCTTTTTTATTATATTTGATTTAAACTGGTTTCAAACCGGGTTGATCTTTGCTTTTAATGCGCTTGGCTTGGTTATTTTTCAAATCCTGGTTGGCTATTATACAGATCGTCATTCTGAAAAACTGATGAAATTAGGACTATTTTTTCTTGCCTTTACCTCGTTTCTAATGATTTTTTCTTTTAATTTTATAAGCCTGCTCATATTTGCAACGCTTTCTGGGATTGCTTTAGCGTTCCAGCATTCGATATCTTATTCAACTACGAGTAGAATGTATATGGAGGAAAGAAACGTAAAGGTTGGACGACAAGGCGCTGCTGGTGATGTTGGAAAATGCGTAGCCGTGTTTAGTTCCGCTATCATCATCATTTTACTTGGATCTTGGCAGATTGTCTTGTTGGTGTGGGCGGTTATAATTTTTTCCGTATTTGGGTTGATTTTAGTCAATTTTAGGAAGATCAATTTTGAAGATTATTTCCACTCTGAATTCTCCTTGTCTCTCGAGGAAGATCGAACGAAAATGGAAAAAACTAGCAAATTTCAAATTTTTATTGTTGTTTTTTCTTACGTTCTTTACGCGGCTGCTTATACAATGTTAGTAACAAATATCGCAACCTATCTTAAGGTAGTTAAAACGGGAGTAGTTTCCGATTATTCTGAACTTATCCTCGGATACACCATTTTATTTGGCGTTCTCGGCGCATTTTGCTCAGGTATCTTTAAAAATAAGCTTGGAATGAGCAATTCTATGATTTTTATTAGTTTAGGCCTTATTCCTTTTATTTTAATCTATGTGTCGATCG
>WJKD01000400.1 GCA_014729315.1 Promethearchaeota archaeon
AATAATGTTTTTCGCAATCGTATAAAATCGCGTTAGAATTGGGTTTTCATTGGTTTTTGGATCGGTAAATTGTCTTTTGAGAAATTTCATAACATCTCCGTTTTTAATATCTTTTCTAGCATCATTCCAGTCTTTTAAGAAGTTATAAACCTTTTCTTTTGGTTGATCAAACCATATATCAGCCACAGACTTTCCATAAACAATAATATCCCCCAATTCGCGATTAATGTCATTGATCCCCACATCTCCTTTTTGATTAAATAATCTTAGTACTGCCTGTTCTATTTCAAGAATTTTTTGCTGACCAGCAGGGGTTTTACTTAGCTTTTCCATATACCTATGGGTATCAGCAGGTAAAGTTAATAAGGCATCATTATCAGTCCTCCATTTTTGCTCAGCGTTCTTATGCATTCTGTTAAAAATTCCGTCGCTTGAGTCACCATTAAATAATTCTAGCTTTAACATTCTTCCAAAGAATAAATCGATGCCGCCATATTTAATAAGGTCTGTGATGATATTAACCGATTTAACACGGGGATCGTCAAAGAAGTCATGATACCCCGTATGTGGATGATGATGACTTGCTATGAATTTGATATCGTCCATTGCTAAATAATAATTTTTGGCATAATCTTTGATAGATTTGATAGCATTTAAATAGAAATCGAGCTTATAGGCTTCATTAGGATCACTTGTAGTATAAATTTCATCCATATATGAGTATAATTCTCTCAGTAATGTTTTTAAATCTTTAACCGAAAAAGGATACCCTGCTCTCTTTCCTAACCTTCTGGAAGTGCGTAAATTAACCCCAATAATTTCTTTAATCGTTTCTGGTGTAGCATCTAAATTACCTGTGTGTGCGACATATGATAACCAAAAGTATTTTAGTATGTCATAATCTGGTTTAAGGTTCCATTTAGTAAAAGTCATTCCATATCGCTCAAAAGTTTCAGCAAGATGCCCATAATCATTCTCAAAAATAAATTCATCACAAATTTTCCATATTTCTTTTTTGAGTAATTCAAGTTGGAATGAAGTAATTTTATTATCAAAATCTTGTTTAGACCATTCCCTTGCAGTTAAAGCAATGCCCCATATATTCTGTAGTTTGAAATTATAGAGATTTTTAGGCCTTCTATGTTCTGATATTGCTTGCTCTTTACCTTTTCCAAACAAAAGTTCCGAAAACTTCTTTTGAGTGATATAAATTCTCTGAAATACGGGATTAGAGGTCAATATATCTAAAAATAATTCTACTTTTGGGATATTTTGGTCTTTAAGTAATAATTGCATAAGGTCATTATAAGATACAAAACTAGCTTTAGAGTAATATTCATCGCATAAGAGTTCTATTTTCTTGTTGATATTCTCAATATTTATATTATTTTCAGAACCAAAATTCTGTAATGCGACTCTAAGATCTTCTTTTAAATTATAGAAACTAGATTTAGTAGGGTTTTGGACACCAATCTTGTCTGTTGGCATATATTTATAATAATTTTTAGATCGATGAGATGTTATAGCGTCATTATTATCAACTATAAAATTATCTAACTTACTTAATGAAGTTATTGCGATAGGCAGACCATTATCGAGAGTATCAATTATTCCATAGATCAATTGTCGAGTATAATGATAATAAGGATTTTTTGTTAATTCTCCATACATTCCAAGCTGTGTATTAAAAAGATCTTCAATTTCTGAAATAATTCTTGAGTATTTATAGTCTGAGAATTCATTTTGATCCACTCTCGATAACAATTCTGCTTTCATTCTACCTAACCATTGATCGAATATTGGATTTCTCAAATTACCAGATTTATCCATCATTTTGCAAGGATAGAATTCATTTCCATCAAATAAGTCTTGAATTGCTTCAGTAAGCAAATCTTGTGATTCAGTCATAAATTCTGATACGAGATTTAAATCATTTGGATTCGTTGTATCAATAACCTCATTTGTTTCAAGTATTTGCTTGATTTCGTAAGCAAACATATTAAAAAATACCCAATATTTAGATGGAGTGCCTTCGATCCAAGAAGCTTGATCATATAATCTATGTTGGGTTTGTTTTTCAAGAATTGTTAATAATTTGAATTTCCTGGGATCCAAATTTTGCTTGATATTTTGAGTTGGATCAATTCCCGATTGAGTGTTCAAATCA
>WJKD01000401.1 GCA_014729315.1 Promethearchaeota archaeon
ATTGACAGCATTCAAAATGTTCGAGCGGTCGATTCTGATCTCCATTTTCCTGACCCAGGTATTTGTATTTTACAGAGATCAGTTTGCGGCGCTCATCGGATTGTGCTTCAATCTTCTGGTTTTTGCGGCATTGCGGTATGTAGTTCGCAGAGAGGAAGCGGGAGAGGAGTGAATATGAGATGAGCTTTATCGCTGTTTTTGTTTTCTTGCTGAATCTTCTGCGTCTTTGTAATTATAAGAAATAATTGTAATCCATGTTGGTTATTAAATTTACTTTCTGTAATTTTGCTATTGACATATTACGAATTATTTCTTACATTTAATCCACATCTTTTTTTCCGTTCATTATCAACAGCTCCGCTAACGAACGTAAAAAAGTGGAAATGGATTTGCACACTAACACAACTCTGTTTGTTCTTTTTAGAAAATCAACATACAGATTTTGAATTTTGGCAGGAATCTGTTCCATACGTTTTAAACGTTCTCTATCTTTATAACATTCAAATTTTAGGAAAAGCAGTTCGCGTTACTGCGGAGAACATGTAAAAAAATATCATCAAAACCAACAATTTTTATTGATGTTATGAAATATTTTTTTAATTGGGTATTCATCTTATACAGATTTGGAGAATAACTCGTTAGGTGCTAGTTAGGGCTATTAAAAAAGTATTCAAGAATATATGAAAAAAGATAGATTAATAGGCTATTCGGCAGGAATTTTTATATTAATTCTGGCAATATTTGTTCCATTTGCCGAAGTGCTTGGAATTGAAGTGCCTAAAACCGTTACTATTGCAATTTCTATATTCGTAGCTGTAGTTCTTATTAGTCTTTTTGGTGCCGGATTAGCTGAAGATATGAATATAAATTTGCCAAAAGGAATAATAGCATTTGTCTATTACATTTTTGGATTTTTGGGTGGAAGTATTGTTATAGCAACTTATCTGGGATTACATTTAGCTTTTCTATTTGTGTTATTTAATGGTTGTATTTTTTATGCCATTTCAACGCGTAATAAATAGTATCAATTCATTTTTTTCCTAAATATAATGTTTCACATTTTAAGATAGCTGAGTAATATAAACAGAAGGAGATATGCAAATGGGTTTAGATGCAAGGACTGCAACTGCAAAAGATTTTGATATAGCAGCGCAAAAACATGCGAATGCTTTTTGGTTTTATTTAGTACTTACAGGAGTAATTTTTTACTTTTTTAAATTCTGGGCAGTTATTCCTGGTATACTTGCTATTTATACTGCAATACAAAGCATTGGAGCTACAAAAGCTACTTCAAGTCTTCGTAATGGTACTTATAAAATACCAAATCCTAATAATGGTGCTCCAGATGGAGATGCAAGAAATAATAAATAAACTATAAAATTTGTATAAAAGGACGCAATGGAAAATTTACTAATCGGAGTTGTTTTGGGTGCTTTGGGTGTGTGGTTTGCTGCCATCAATAACCTGAGATTTGATATCTATAAAGAAAAATTAAAAGCATATTCAGAAATTCAACACAAAGCATCACAAATTTTTAATATAATTTCTCGTGTCGACATACCTGATAGGCAAATTAAATTTAGTGAACTGCATCTTGAAATGTCTGAGATTGTTTATTCTTACGTACATATAATTTCTCATGATGTATTCAATCAAGTAACAAAATTTTGCTGTAATCATAACTTCGAATCAATATCAAAGAGCGATAAAGAATTTTTACTTGATCATACTTTATTATCCCATGCTATTAGAAATGACCTTAAAATAGAAAAAATTGATAAATTGAATGATATGCTCCTTCGTACCAATTATAAAATGAGTGAATTTTCAAAAGCATTAAAAAAGCTTATTGATCACAAGTCAGGTGATTTGAAAAATGATTAAGCAATGATATAACTAATATTTATATTTCTATTAAATAGGAATGGCAACACCTAACTAAAAGGATTTTATCTGTTGTTGAGCCCAAAAAAGAAGCACGTTATAACAAATTTTGTGCTTAACTTTCGCCGATGCAGCATGGCATAAAAACTTGATGCTCAATGACAGATAAAATCAAGTTGAACGATGCGTTAGGTGTAAAAATCTCAACATTAGTAAAAATCAGTAAAAGGAATTGATATGCATGAACCACATCCTACTGATTATTCTCTCAATAAAAAGAAAATAAGCTACTTTTCTAAACGAACTGAATCTTTGGCCGCCTTTCCTCCATTACTTGGATGGGTGAGTTTTCTATTATTATTGAATATTTATCCTCGATACCATGAAATTGCGTGGCCTATTCTTTTTCTTTATTTTTTACCCGGACTTTTATTTGGTTGGATAATTGATAGATTTCGGATTTTTATTTCAGAATATATTAAGAAAAAACATAAACTTTATAATAATTATCTGAATTATCGATCTGCATATTCTCGCTGGCAAGCTATTAATTCCGAAGAAATAGAAAAGAGAAAAAATGAACAGAAATTAAAACTTAAGAAAAATGATGAAGCTAAAAAGCAACATGTTTACTGGTGGTTGGGACTTGATGGGAGACAATTTGAAAGAGAAATTACAAAACATTTAAAGAAACTCGGTTATAACGCAAAACAGACTTCATATTCATCAGACGGTGGTGTTGACGTTCGAGTCAGAGAGGAAGGAAAGCATATAATTATTCAATGTAAAGCACATAAAAATTTTATAAGTCCATGTGTAGTCCGTGAACTATATGGTACAATGATTCATGAAAGAGCCGATGAAGGCTGGCTTATTACTACATCTGGGTTTTATTCGGGTGCTCGTAGTTTTGCTCACAACAAATCTATTAAGCTTTTAACAATAAAAGAAGTAATAGAATTAAAATCAAAATTTGACAAATAGGAAAAGATTAATATTTTTTATTTAATTAAAATTTGATGCTAATGATAATTTTTATAAAATGTATTTGTAAAGAAATTAATTCACATAACAAAAACACTTTTAAAACCATAAAATGAAATCAAAAAAATATATCAACATTAAAAATTATTTTGAGAACACGATTAATACTCTTCATTATATAAAAATATTATATTTAACAAATACGTATAAATTTATATTATTCAATTTAAAGCGAACCTAATCGGATAAGCGGGGGTTTTTTCTCCCCCGCTCTCCACACCATCCTGCGTGCGGCTCCGCACAGGGCGGTTCACCACGTTCGTTATCCATTGGGATAATGAAAAGCCATCCAGAGTTACGGATAGACACAAGGCCCTGTTCTTTCAAATAGGTCCCGCCTGGCGGGATCAGACCGCTTTGACTTCCATAAGTCTTATCAGGCCGCCAATACCCTTTGCTA
>WJKD01000402.1 GCA_014729315.1 Promethearchaeota archaeon
ACAGTCGCTATAATCAGTTCTTTTCGCGAACTCATCGCTACCCGAGAAATTTTATCTAAGTCCTTTAATTCTATTGGATTGCCTTCGAATACCGAATATATCAAAAATTTTGCTGTATCTTCTCTGAAATCTGCCCCACGTTTATATACCCGAAATTCTATTCCATCACCGTAACCTGCTCGTACAATATATCCTCTTTTCCTTAAATCCATGTAAATAATGTATTTATGCCATAAACTGTCATCAAATTGAGTAAAATGGGTTAAAAGCCCCTCAAAATCGTATAAATCTTTATTTTTATCGTTATCTTTCCAAATTAAAATTCTGCGACGTTCGCAAAGTAGAAGAACTTCCATTTGATTAAGTTCGAGCTCTTTTTTTTCACTATCTTTCTCTTCTAGGGTACCGATGTAGGAACCTTCGTAAAATTCTTCAATTCCTTCTGGATCGGTGACGATTACTTTTTCACCTTCTAAATAACCATCTATTTGAGTTTTTTCCGTTTTCTCGTTAGAATTTTCGGTCATCACTTATTTTTTAAATATCTTTTCTAATTAATGAATTTTACCGTTCTATTCTTAATCTTCGGAAGAAAAAAGTTAATTTGAAAGGAACTTTTTCTAATCTGAATATGGATGAGATTTTTCAGAAACTTTGGAATCGATTGCAAAACGCTGACCGAATCGTCTTCGTAGGTATTGGGGAGGAAAAAATGTCCGACGATGGAGTGGGACCTTATATTATTAGTAATTTTTTAGATTTAGATGTGGAAAATGTTCGTTTTATTAATGCAAACATCGATCCTATGGCTCGTGTAGATGAAATAATTAATTTTCATCCATCCCACCTTGTTATCTTGGATACTTGTGATTTGAAAGCGGATCCTGGAACCGTGTCAATCTTAGAAAGAGAACACATGCAAGATCATGTACCAATATCCAGTCATACCATCCCTATACACATTGTAATCGATTTAATCGTCCAGAAACTGCCAGATGTAGATGTATTCATGATAGGATTCGTTCCCCAGAGTCTTGAGGGATTTGAAACTCTGAGACTATACAAATCAGATGAATACTCAATAGATGATAAAAACGAAAACGAGAATTTACCTTTTTTCGACTTTCAATTAACTCCTGTCATTCAGAATGTCGCCGATCAGATGATTGAAATCATCAAGGAACTTGTAGAAAAGTTATAAATAATCTAAACAAGGGCTTATTTTTAATGAAAAAATTCTACTCCTGATTCTTGTTAGTAAAATAATTTGTTATTATTTCGCTCACTTTGGTGAAGTGTTTCACCTCGTCCTCCTCTACTTCTTTTTTAAATTTTTCCAGAAATTTCACCACTTTTTCTGCTTCCATTAATTCTTTGATATAGCGCGACCCCTTTTCGTTTAAGGAACCTCCCCAAACCATATTATTTCTTCTACCTCGTAATTTTCTTTAACTTTTTGACCGATGACTAATAAAAAGCATGAAATAATCGTATTAAAATAAATCGCTTTAAAATCATGAGTTTTAAAAAAATAATTTTATTCATATCAAGACAAAAAAAGATTAAATAAAAGAAAAACCAAACAATACACAAAACTAAAATTATCGAACAAAATCATGAAAAATAAATGGTTAGAAGATAAAATTGCGTTAGTTATTGGTGCTTCTGGGGGAATAGGAAAAGAGACTGCGATATTATTAGAAGAAAACGGTGCCACACTTGTTATTTCAGATATTAATCAATCTGGACTTGAGATAGTTCGGAATGAGTTGAATAATAAGCCTTTTATAGTTCCTTGCGATGTAACGAAATTAGAAGAAGTCAAAAATTTAATGAAACGCGTCATTGAAAAATATGGGAGGATTGATATTTTAATTAATACTGTTGGTATTATTCTCCCCGGTGCTTTTGAGGATCAATCTTACGAAGATATTCAAAAACAAATAAACATAAATCTCTTAGGAACAATCCATGTTGAAAAGGAAGTTATTCCCTTCATGAAAAAGGCAGAAAAAGGACACATTGTCACCATCTCGTCTTTAGCCGGAATCGTTCCCGAAACCTATAGCTCAATATATACTGCCACCAAATTTGCGTTAAGAGGATTGAATTTTTGTCTCTATTTTGAATTACAAAAGTATAACATTGAAGTGTCCACAATTTTTCCTGATTCTGTAGAAACACCTATGCTTGAATACGAGGCAAAGCACGATGGATCTCCTCTTACATTTCTCGACGAGCCTGTAATGCCTAAAGAAGTAGCTGAAGCTGTCTTAAAGGCGATAAAGAAAAAAAAAGTAGAGGTGTGTGTCCCTCACTCTACGGGCGTTATGTCTAAATTGATAATGTGTATGCCCCGGCAAGTTAAGAGATTATGGCCGAAATTTGAAAAAAAAGGAGAAAAGAAGAAAAAAGAATATATCAAGAAACTAAAAGAGAGAGATGCGGGAAAAATATAACTAGTATATTTTAATAATTCAATTCTATTATCTCTAATTAGTGCTCCTATTAGCTATCTTTCTCATTTTCATTCAAGTATGGTGAAATATTATTCCATTTTTTTTCTGGGTTTATAGGATCCCAGCGATTCTTAAGATGTCTGATGAATTTCTTTTGTGCTTCTAAACCACCCGATAAAATTCGCTTGTAATCGTAATTCCCCTTTATGTTATGATTCAAAATCAAAACGAGCTGATCTTCAGAGATTCCATATTTTTGGTAGAGTTCCTCGTAAAAAATACCGTTTCGGAATTTTTTATAAATCTCAATATTTTTTCTTTTCGATTCCTCTCGAGCAAGCATAATTATTCTAATCATACTTATTTTTAATAAAGCGAGCAGTTATCTCAAATTAAGTTAAAATCATCTTTGTACATTTTAAATCCAATTATAACCTTTCTCATCTTAAATGATAATTTCTAGAACTTATAATTCTAACTTTTTTAAAATCAAATCTACTATTGATAATATGAAGGAAGATTTAATCAGCGATTATCGTTTTGGACATATTAAAATTGACGGGAAAGTCTTTACCAACGATTTACTTTTATTAGGTAAAAAAGTGGAGGCGAACTGGTGGAGAAATCGAGGACATCAGCTTAAAATGGAAGATTTGGAAAAAGTAATCGATTTTAATCCCAAGACACTTATCGTAGGTACCGGGGCTTCGGGGAATATGAAAGTTTCGTCAGAAGTAATTCAGAACGATCACTTCGATGTTGAATACTACGAAACTAAGAAAGCCGCCGAAGTTTATAATCAAAAGCTTGATAATGATAAAAAAGTTGCAGCTGCATTTCATTTAACTTGTTAATAAACATAAATATACCAAAAGTGAAAATTTATTCTACTCTCGGTCATAATTCAATCCCGTATAAATGAGTATATGTTTTCATCTAAATAGGTACAGAAATCCAACTAATTATTCCAATCTTTCAGTATTTTCCTAAGACAAAATAAATATCGAAGTAAAGTAGGGGATATTGTTCATTTAGAAATATTATAACGACTGAAGCTAAGAAAAAGAAACTTACTTTTTATTACTCTTTTCTTTCATAATTTATAATTTTAGTTTTTGCTTAGAATGGAATAATGTTAGAATTCGAATAATTTTAAGATCCTCAATTAATTCGTAAATAATTCGATATTTATTATATACAAAATGACGAATGTTTGGATCGTCTAAGTCTGGCAACTTAGCATACATTCGTGGGAACAATTTCAAATCTTCTAGAGTTTCATAGAATCCTTTTAAAAAAGATTGTGCATTTAGGAGTGATATGTTTTGAGTTTTATATAATAATATCTGTTTAATATTATTTTCTGCTTTTATCGTAAACTCTATGTTCCATTCTCTTTTAACCATTTTTCAGCCATTCTGTTTTTAAACTCTTCTAGACTAATTACTTTGTTTTTCCTGCTATCATCCAATCCTTCTAGAATCTCCTTTTTAGCATACAGGCGATACATTATCTCATCTATCTCCTCTGGTCGGGTGGTTTCAGGAAGATCTTTAATCAAGTTTACTATTTTTTCTATATTACTTCTACTCATTATTTTATCTCTCCTATATTGGTATTCTTAATTAATATATCTTAAATAATTCTCTTAAATTCTTCGATCACATGAGTAAAAAATACTCTTTATATTAATTTCTATTAAATCTCGACATTTTGGCGGTTTAAGCTCGCTTGGGATAATTAAAAAAATAAGAAAAAATGAATAGGATATAAGAGGTTTTAATCTTCCAACTGAAAAATCTTAGTTAAAATCCGCCAGCTTGAGTGGCCATTACGGTGATTACGTCTTTTTTAGGATGGATACCAATTTTAGAGAATTTCAAATCGTCTGGTAAGACTTTTCCCTTGAAGATAAATTGAATTGCTAAAATTGGATTAAGCTTGTATTCTTTCTGGACGGTCTTTTTCACATCTGAGATAGAATTATTCGGATCTACTTCTATTAACTTTATAGCTTGGTCTGGCGGGACGCCAGTCAATCTGAATCTATATTGTGTTATTTTTATCACTACTCGCGTTGTTTTATTAAATTAAAATCTATATAGAGATTTAGAAACAAAATTTTCTATAAAATATTCTTGTTTAATGAGCTAAACCATAGTCTAATTATGAATCTCTACGAAGATATTCCCTTTTCAATCTATATTAAAACCGAAATGGTTCTGGTCTAGGTCCAGGACCTGGTGGATGGGGGCCTGGTGGACCAGGTATAATAGGTTTATTTTTTAGTAGCTGCTCTAAAGACATTAACCGATTTTCGATCTTATCAAGTCTTTGTTCAATTTCTTTCAATCTTTCTATTATATTGGGATTTTCTAAAGACATACTATTTCATTATTTAATTTTTAAATAATATTAATAAAATAATTTGAAATCCATTTACGAGTATTTCTACTTAATTTATTAAAACTAAGATTATTAAATATTTGGGTAGTTTGAAAAAACCTATAATTTAAAATCGTTGGATGTTTCACATATAGTTATACTATACTCAGTTTTTATTATAATTATTAGTTTGATTACCAAGGTTCGAGTATAGAAAGAAAGTATAGTATTAAATTAATCCATTTCTAACTATATAATATGGTAAGTTGGTATGTATCTGAAAAATTAAAAAAGGAGATAATCGAAAAAACTAAAAATCTTGATTCGAATAGTATGCGTTTTCTTTACCTCTTAAACAACTTGGGACCGTTACGGTTTACTAGCCTTTTAAAGTATTCTGGATTAAGCAGATCGACCGTGTCTAAGTATTTAAAGAAGCATATAAACCAAAATTCGATAGAAAAAAAAATCTATAAAGATGAAGCTAAAAATATTCAAGAACAACGATATTTTATCACAGAGTTAGGGATCGATAAGCTGGGCGATCTATCATTCGAGCAATTAAATAAAATTTACTTTAACAAATTAAACGATATCCTTTCTGGTTATTCAGAATTAATAAAATTTTATCGGAATCTAAATGTAGAGGAATCCATAATTTTTAGAATTTTAAGAGTTTTAACAAAAATAGGAGAGACTTTTCTACAAATCGAACACAATAGAGACTTCTATTTAACTTTATTTTATATTTTTCATAATTCTGTTCTGACGAGAGATTACAAATTTGAATTAGAAGCTTTTTGTAAATACTATAAAGTAAAAAGGTTAAGGATTGATTACTATGTGGATAAAATTATGTCTGGTTCTTTTGGATTTTTTATGTTTTTACGAGACGAGGATGTTTTTTTTTTTCACGAACAAGATTTATTGGGAACAACAATCGTCAGACTTATTCGTGATACATTAATGGACGATATTATTCATATACATCAATCGGGATATCGAAAAGTATATGATTTGGATGGCTTGGCCGAAAATATGGCAGATAAGCTATTAAGAATGGACTTGATTTGGGAAAAAATTAAAGAACCGTTAGAAATGCTTATTGAAAAAATAATTATTAAAACTGCTTTAGATATGGGCTTTTCTAAATTATTCTTGATGGATATAGTCATCCAATCTGAAAAAATTACTAAGTCCAGCGAAGGAACGAATTCTCTGATAAATATCATCAATGGTTCAACAAAATACGAAGATTTAAACTTGGTTTCAATTTCAGCTATTGAAGGAAAGGAGACGCGTGAGGTATTTTTGGAAAAATTAAAAGGATTTTGTCCCAACTGTGGTAGAACAATTTTAAAAACCGATTTATCTAATATATGTATTAATTGCGGAAACCAATTTGATAAAAAAGACTTGATAAAAAGTATTGATTCCGCTAACCGTGTCAGCAAGTTATATAAAAAACAAAAACTCCAAAAGGAAAAGTTAATTAAATGTCCTAATACTAACTGCGATGCGAAAATTCAGTTAGACTGGGACGAGTGTCCGGCGTGTCATATTAAACTTAAAGAATAATAGAAATATTTATAGCTTATTTCTCGTCTTAAATTATCATTTAATGGTTAATTTATTGGTTTAAACAAATCAGTCTACTTATTAATTAATAAATAATTTTACACACAAATCGATTACCTTTTTAAGTAAGCTGAACGATATATACATATCGTATTTAAATTAAAACGAGGTTTTAAAATGAAATTTTCCAAAATGGTAATTGCTAGCTTAATTTTATTTTCTATGTTAATTCCTATAATAGGATCCGCAAGAGCCGCAGAAAAACCTGATTATGTTGGAATTAATGAGGGACAAGAACTTATATGGGAATGCGTTTTAGATAAAGGTCCAATAGAAGATTATTATGTAGATCTTGGTTGGTCTGATGCTGCAGCAGATACCCAAGCTGATGCTATATTTGATAGTTTGGAGATAGATGATGACTGGGTAGGTGTGAAAGTGTACATTGAAGAAATCAGAGAAGAAAAGGACGAAGATTATGTTGGATTGACAGATACTGAAGACGATGTTAAGCATGTTAAATATTTAGCGAATTTTTACTCCACCGAAGATATTAATGACGCTAACGCTTGGGAAGAAGAAGAGAGTCTTGAATCCTATGAATTAACAGAAGGCGAGACAATTGTTTACGCGAATGATGTATTAGTTGGAATGATATTTGCCAGAGGGATTGGTCTATTAGCATTTACAGTTGCTAACGATGTAAATTGGAGAAAAGTTGTGAGTGAAGCTGATGATTATATCGATGATAATAACCTAGATGACAACTACGCTATAAGTACCGCAAAAGAAACAAGCTTTTTCTTCTTTGAAAAAGAGGTAGGACTGAGGACTAATCGAGAATATGACGATGATAGAGAAGATATGGACTCTATAGTTAAATTTACTGATGACGGTATAATGTATTATTACGAATGGACATACGACGGGGATACTATAATTGAATTCAAATTGACGGGGATCTTTGGAGCATATTTCCAAGAAAATTGGTGGTGGATGCTTTTAGCAGCAATTGGAGTTGTAGTTGTAATTATTGTTGTCGTAATCCTAGTTAAAAGAAGAAAATAATTTAGAATTATTAATTAACCTCTTTTTTTTCTTATCTTTTAAAAAAAGATATAAACTCATTTATCTTGTTATTAAATTTTACTATTCTAAAGATTAAGAATCGTGAGAGATAGACGGTCTATGAGAGATTCAACATGCGGTTTAAAGGAATCGTCGCTTTTTCAGCTATAGCCTTTGGAACCTTGACTTCACTTTTGCTGGTTTCTAAATTATCGAACAATTCTATCAGATGTTCAAGATTAATTTTCTTCATATCTTTATATATAAGTCGATCTATCGCCAAATAAAATCTCTGGAATGGGAAATTTTTCTACATTCTTTCCAATAACCCTAATCATCTATATATTTGAGCTCTTTATCAGAGAAATCATACTCTTTAATTTTTTTTTACATCCGTGATTCTCTAATGATTTCTTATTCTTGCAATTCTTTTTTAACAGAATTACTATTTTGGGTGTTTTCTGAGAGTGAAATAAAAAAGGCTCTTTCTTAGAAATATTGATTATTTTAATCACACAAAAATTGATACATATTTTTTAAATTCAGTAATATTTTTAAGTAAGAGGAAAGATAATAATATTCATAAATTCAATTGATTAAAACAAAAATCAGATTAAAAATGAAAATATCAAATACTCTTTTTGCATGTTTAATTATGGTTTCTATGCTCATACCTATAATAGAGACAGTAAAAGCTGCTGATGCACCGAATTATGTTGGAATCAACGATGATCAAGAATTTGTATGGGACACTACTTACGATAAAAGTCCATTGGAAAATTATTATGAAGATGCTTACCCATCGGCTTCTGAGGACTGGGCTGAAAACGAGACTGATTATTACTTCGATATGAGAGAATGGGACGAAGATATCGTAGCAAGAAAGATTGTTATTACCAAAATTAAGGACGAGGATGATGAGGATTGGAACGGCATTACAGATGATGAGGACGATGTAAATTATGTAGAGATAAAATACGAACTTTGGGAAACAGACGATAAAGGAGACGAAGATGCTTGGGACGATATAGATAAAAGCGAAAAGGTAAGTTTATATGAAGGAGAAGAAATTGTGTATGCCGACGGCCTTATAGTAATTAATACTCTTTTTTGGGGAGACAGATGCTTCACATTTGTGCCTAAAGGACTTGATTGGGATGATGTTATAGACGAAGTTGATGAATTTTATGATGATGAAAATCTTGATGAAAATTACGGAGTGAGTACGGTAAAAACTACTAGTTTCTTTTTCTTTGAAAAATATGTAGGATTTGAAACGCTTATCGAATTTGATGACGATGATCTTGAGGATTTCGAATCCATTGCTAAATATACCGATGATGGAGTTATGTATTATTTTGAATGGACATACGACGGAGATATGATTGCAAAGTACGAATTATCTGGAATCTTTGGGGACTTTTTCCAGGAAAACTGGTGGTGGATGCTTTTAGCAGCCATAGGCTTAGTTGTTGTAATTGTTATAGTGGTAGTTCTGGTTAAAAGAAGATAGATTTTATTATTCCAAATTTTTTTTTAACTCTCACAAAAATTATAATTTACATTAACATATATCTAATTTTATTAATATCTGTGAAAAAAATAAAAAATACCAAAAGAATCGTTAAGAATACTTTAACATCAGATCTAAAGGAATCATAGCTTTTCTAGCTATATCTTTGGGAACTTTAACTTCAAGATTAGTTTTATCTAAATTATTTAGTATTTTTAGAATAAAGCCAGTGTTATTATTTTTCATATCTCTACATATAAGTTGATTAATTGCTAAATAAAATTTCTGCGATGGAAAATCTTTCTGCATTCTTTCTAATAAACCCTTTTCCGTTCCGATGATAAATTCATTTCCATTACTTTTTTTGGAAGTATTTTTAACATAATTATACATTTGAGCAGTTGAACCGACGAATTCTGCCCTTTCCCTTACTTCTTTTTTACATTCGGGGTGAACTAATAACTTCGCATTTTGATATTTCTTTTTAATCGCGTCAATATCTTGCGGAGTTATCTGAGAATGAACGTAACAGTGTCCTGTTTCGGGCATTTTGATAATTTCGATTTTAGGTAATTGTTGTTGCACATAGCTTGCAAGATTACTGTCAGGGCCAAATAATACTTTATTAACTCCTTGTTTCTTAGCCATTTTTTTAACTATCTTAGCTGCGTTTGAAGAAGTGCAACAGCAATCTGATTCTGCTTTTACTTCCGCGGTGCTATTTACGTAGGTTATTGCGGGAACTCCAGGATATTGTTGCTTATAGTTTATAACCTGCTTTGCATTTAAAAAATCGGCTAAGGCACAACACGCTTCCATCGTGGGTACTAAAACCTTTTTATCTTGGTTGAGAATGGAAGCAGTTTCAGCCATAAATTTGACTCCCGCAAAGATGATGTATTTTGATTTCGTTTTATCTCTTGCGATCCGAGATAATCCCAGCGAATCTCCCAGATAATCGGCAACTTCTTGAATTTCTATTGGTTGATAATAGTGAGCTAAAATCGTAACATTTTTTTGATTTTTAAGCTTAAGAATTTCTTTTTGTAAATCGTTTAAATTTGAGTCCATATTAGATTTTACTCTTAATCTATTTTGTTAACCTTATTAAATTAAATAGGAAATACTTACTTTTTATTTTGCTTATTATTTAGATAAGGTTGTATTTTTGAGCAATTTCTAAGAAAACCTTAGCAAAATATTTTATTTGACTCCAAGTTAAGCCGAATGTATTAAATTTCATTTCTTTCGAGATTCCGGGGGCCATACCGATAATTCCTCGCTCTTTAAACTCGTCTCGTACGAAAAATCCCCTTCGACTATGAGTCTTAGCGACCTTATCAAACGGTTCAGTAAGAATATTTGTAAGTGGATGGACTTTTGGTAAGGTACCCAGTACTTCAATACCCTCAATTTTTTTTATTTCGTTGATAACATAATTGGCTTTTTTTACTTCTTCCTTAACTTTTTTTGGTTGAGTCCTTCTCACGATTTCTGGAAAGCTGGCCATAAGAGTTATTAAAGGGGCACCATATACAGGCGGACAACCCATCACCGTGCATATCTTATTCGGAAACGATTTGGATGTGAGATTACCTTGAATCGAAGAATGGGCCATTATATCATCGTAATATTGTTCGGAAAAACCCAAAACCCCGATTGGACCAGAAGCTGCCATAGATTTGTGCCCACTACACGCGATAAAATCAATCAGTTTTTCTTTGCAATTTATCGGCAGTACGCCTGCTGAATAAGCTGCATTCAGAAGAAATGGCACATCATGATCCCTGCAAATCGCTCCAACTGGTTTCGGATCGTTAAAATTTCCATACTTATAATCAACATGAGTTAAAACAGCTAAAAGGGGTTTTTCACCTTGTTTTTTTTCAATTTTTTTGATGACTGTATCATACTCCTCACTTAAAATCTTAAATTCGGGATGTCCAGAATTAGGCACTTCTCTTACTCGTAAATTATTCGATTCGATTGCCAAATATGTCGTGTAATGTGCTAAACTATCTACAATTACCGTTTTCCTCTTCGGGAATTTGTCTGAGAGGACTTTCATTACTAATCGTTTGGATTCCCTTGCCGCTGCAGTTGGCATCACATTATCAATATTTAAAAACATCGCGAGGTCTTGTAAAAAATCTACGACAGGAGGATTCTCTATTTTGTCGATCCTTCCCTTTAGACAATTATCGCATAAGCTATATCCATCACCGAAATCAATCAGTGCCTTATAGGCTTCACGGGTTAGAAGTCCCCCTCTCTGAATAGGATGGATGTTTATAAATTCCTCGTTTGTTTTTCGAGTGAGGTGAGCATACTTTTGAACTAATTCGCTATTATACTCTAAATCCGGCAATATCTTTCTCCACTACTCTAATTATTACTTAAAAGCTTATAATTTTATAGCCTTTAAAGCGTATTAAAAATATCGCTAAAATTTTAAAGAGAAGGATCGTTTCTCTTACAAAATAATTAACAAATGGAAAGATGGGGCTGAGAGAATAAAAATGCCGATAGTAATGCCAAGTCCAAATAACGGTAAAGAACCTAAAATCCATGAATCTGTCTATATTGCTCCTACAGCAACGGTGATTGGAGAAGTAATTCTCGAAGAAGGGGTTAATGTGTGGTTTGGAGCTGTGCTAAGGGGGGATTGGGGTACGATTCATATTGGAAAAAATACAAGCGTTCAAGAAAATGTTACAATTCACATAGAAATGGGATCTCAAGTAAATATTGGTGCGAATTGTATTATCGGGCACCATGCAATGATACACGGACCATGCGAAATTGAAGAGGGCTGTTTGGTTGGAATTGGTGCGAATGTTTTACATAACTCTACCCTAGGAAAAGGGTCGTTATTAGGAGCTGGGGCTGTACTTGTGAATAAAAAGATCCCTCCCTTAAGCCTTGTTGTAGGTATTCCCGCAGATGTGAAGAAAACTTTCGATGATAAGGGAAAATTAATTGGCGAAAAAACAACGGGAGCATATGTAAAAAATGGCGAAAATTTCAAAAAGTTTTTTAAAGAGAATCCAGAATATTTAAAAATTTAATTTTTTATTTATTTTTTTTTCCCACTTCTTATTTTAAAACCGAAAATTTCTTTGGAAATGCTTCATTCCTAGACCTAGTTATTGCAAGACACTCACCTCATCGTAATTTTTTGGTTCTCACGTAAGCGGATGAAACCTTAGAGTAAAATTGGCAGGACGGTGTCTGAGTGGAAACCCTCCCATCTCATAAAGCACTAGGCCACTGGAAACCAGAAGAGCCTTCAAATAAAACTTGGGTAAGACCCGGGAAAACCGTCTAGTGTTCTTGCAATAGCTTCCCAACAAAAATATCGGGATAACTAAACGCAATGGATTCAGAGGGTAAAGACTAGGCACCACCAACCAATGAGCTGCCACCTTTAGCGAATGCCATCGCATTTAGACCCGAAGGTGAATAAATAATGGAAGAGGTCGAATTTAAATTTTCGGTAGATTATTCAAAACCCGCCTTTTACTGCGGGTTAGACGTCCATAAATACGAGCTAGCTGTAGCCGTGTATTGTCAAGATGATAGCCAATCTGAATTCCTGAAGACAAACGTCTTCACGGTAGATAATACGGGTTTAGCTCAATTTTGGAATTTTGTAAGAAAATACCGCCCTGATGGGTTTGCGATGGAAGCAACGGGCATTTATCATCACGTGGTTTATAAGTTTTTGATGAACAAACGAGAAAGTGTTGATTGGCCTTTCAAGATATTAGTGGTAAATCCAGCCGATGCTTCTGGCATACCAAATAGGCAGAAATTTGATAGAATAGACGCTGAACTATTAGCAAGATATTTAGCCAAAGACTTACTAACGAGTGGAAAGGCGGTCATTGAAGTCATGGAAGACATTAAAGCAGTGTTTCGGATGGCCTTACGGATTGAAAAAGATCGCACAGCGTTAAAGAATCGCATCAAAAAGACGCTAGATCGTGCGGGAATTCGCCCAAAAGGCTTGAATCTTAATCACGATTGGGTGAGAGAATTTTTACACTTTTTTATTGAAGAAAAACAAACGTTAATCGAGTGTTTGAACAATATAAAGGAAGATAACGGCATTCTTAAAACACATCGCCATAAAATCCTCAAAAACGTTAAGAAATTCGTTCCTTATGGAGATTTTGACTTGACCAACATTCAGAGATCTATGATTAGACAAGATTTAATTGAATTAGGACTCAAAACTGCCCGTAAATCGCTTTTAACCGTGGAAATTGACCAAGCCATCGTTGACCATTCTGCATTACGTCAACAAGCTTATAATTTATCGACGATTCCTGGGATATCTCCCTTCTCAGCGGTTTGGATTCTCGCAGAAATTGGTCATATTAATCAATTTAAATCAATGCGTCAGTTTTTGTCTTATTGTGGTTGTTCTCCGAGAGTAGTATCGTCAGCAGGTAAGGTTTATTCTGCACACGTTTCAAGGCATTCAAATTCATACCTTCGAACCATATTTTACAATGCAGCGGTAGAGGTATGTAATTTTGTCAAGAAGGATTCACTTTTAAAACAATATGCGACTAGAACCCTTTATCGAAAGCGTTCTGCTTCCCTCAAATTAGCCTACTGCCACGTGGCCGCTAAAATCGCAAGGATATCTTATGCCATCTTGAAAAAGTCCAAGCGTTTTGAACCGTTTCATAATGTTCGCGCTAAAACTAACATTTCTGAGGAGAGAAATACTCAATTAACTTTGACAACGAGGAAGCTCATACGTAAAGCGAAGAATGCTTTAAAGCGCGTGAATGAACTTTATGAAGTGGAGATCCTGGAAGACCACATCTCTCATCTAGCAAAACAGCTAGATCTTGTTCTACAAGGAAAAAAGCCCAGTGCTTAGAAACGAACTTTAGTTCGTTAGGAATTTTACTCTTTTTTATTTTGAACACACACAATTTTCATCTTTAACAACTTTAATTTTATTAAAACTCATTGTCAACAAGTTTACCATCAGCAGCGAATTAAAAAGATTTGAGAGTCCTAGAGCTGTCTTTATAACCTCATTCGCCTCTAATGAACCTAACACTCCCGGAGTCACTCCTATTACTGGTAAAGGTTCTTCATCAGACGAATTTGCGCTATCTTCAGGCTCAGGAAACACACACTGATAGCACGCTGTTGTTTTCGGATCTATAGTAATAATTTGTCCGTAAAAATCTTTTATTCCCGCGATAACGCACTTTATATTATATTTAATCGCCATTTGATTCACAAAAAACTTTGTATGCATATTATCAGAACAATCAATTATAAAATCGTATCCTTGAGAAAGATATTTATCAGCGGACATCCCGTTAAAATAAGTCTTGAACACTTGAATGTTTACCTCTGAATTTAGTTCAGATAGGGAAATTTTAGCCATTTCTACTTTAACTTTTCCAATTTCCTTTTCTCGATAGAGAATTTGTCTCTGGAGATTTGATAGCGAGACGGTGTCGTTATCGATAATCGTTATATTCCCAATCCCCGCTGCTACTAAAAATAAAGCACACGGTGATCCCAATCCTCCCGCGCCAATTTGTAAAACTTTTAACTCCATTAATTTCTCTTGTCCTTCCTCTCCTATGGAAGAGGAGATAATTTGTCTTGAATATCGTTCTTTCTGCTTATCTGTTAAAATATTTTTTCCACCTCAATATTATTATTCAAAATCTTTTAATTTTCTTACTATTTCTTCCATCTCTATCATAATTAAACCTAAGTTGACATCTTTTTCGACTAGACACGTTAATATGTAATTCCCATTGCTAATGACGATCAATTTAAACGAATCAAAATCAACCATTAAATTATGGACTTTTGATTCCTGCAAAGAACTTACGGCAGTTTCCATAGCACCAAACATGGTTGCCGTCATAGCGGCCAACTCGCGCTTGTCAACGTCAACGGGCAGATGAGAGGTCACTAAGAGTCCATTTTTCTCTACTACTCCAGTACCAATAATCCCGTTAATATAATCTAAATTTTGTAGTAGATAATTGATTCTTTCTTTTTTAGATGAAAGACTCATTATAACTTTGAAGGATTTCCAGATATTTATTATTTGTCGATATAAAATCTTCGCTTATCGCATTATATCGATTACCAACTGATGGGGATAATTAGTCCTAATAATCAAAATAAGTAGGAAATAGGATCTTTGAATTTTAAGATTTATTTATAAAAACCTTTATTTCCTTGAAAAGCCTTATGCCTATTTCTCCAGCTCGGTTTTCTTAACTTTGCAGTTTTACCAAATCCGCAACTGGCACACACCTTTTTTTTCCGATGGAAAGAGTGTCTTCCGCATCTTCTACAAGTTTTGTGACTGGCTGCTTTGTTTTTTTTTCCTTTACTTGGTGTTCCTTTACCCATTTTTTAAATGACACCTCTAATTTGTTTTATTAGTCTTCTTCTTCTTCGGGGATATGCATTACCTTTTCATTGTCATCATCGTCTTCTGATTCGTGTTCAGAAAATATAAGTTTCTCTCGATCTTGACCGATAAAGATAATTGACGCCCCTCGAATCATCACGGTTCCTAAGTCTTTACTCCGTTTTCCTCCTCGTCCGAAGTAAATCTCTTTGGCATTTTTAACAATTAAATTCATGTAATTATCAAATCTTACTAATTTACCGGTGAGATACGTGTTCCAGATCTTTAACTTAATTCTAACTTCTGGTTTTAAAATTGCTTTACTTAGCGTTCGAGAGATGGTATGGTGTGACATTGTGAATAATTTTGAATAATATGCGAATTAATTTAGATTAAAAAGTATCTATTTAAATTGATATATTATTCCAAAATTTAAATATTTTTTTAATAATTGCTAAATTTAGATATGTAGAAATAACTAAATGGAAAGGAGCTATAATTTTTGAACAAAATTGGATATTTTGATGCGGATGTAGTCACTCCAGAAGAGATCATAATGGCTGCTGGTTTTATTCCAATGCGCTTGTTAGGAGATCCCAATATTGGTTTAGACAAGGCGAATGTGCACGTCCCTCCAACTCATTGCGTATGGGCTCGGAATGTTTTTGAACAAGCCATTAGAGGATTATCTGAAGATGTTGAAGGAGTTATTACATCTCACGGGTGTGATTGCACGAATCGGGAATTCGACTTATGGTTGGAAAATACCGACATCGAATTTATGTATTTTCTCAATGTGCCCTTAAAGCAAAACGAGTCCTCTATTGATTTTTACATTAACGATATGAAAGAATTAATCAAGCAAATGGAAGAAAAATTTAAGATCAGTATAACCGATGACAAATTAAAAGAATCAATCATATTGATGAATCAAATTCGAAGACTGTTAAAACAGCTTTCAGAATATCGGAAAACTATGCAAATTAAAAGTTCAGAGTTTCATCACCTCGTAAGAAAAGTACAAACCCAAGATAAACAAGAATCGCTAAAGATGCTAAAAAAGGAATTGGAACAAGTAAAGCAAAACGATACTTATACTCAAGATAATTTGAAAAAGGTGTTGCTTACGGGTTCAGAAATAGACGACAGCGAGTTTATCGAATTTCTTGAGAGTCTTGGATTTCATATAATTATTGACGACATAGGAGTGGGCACGAGATACTTTTGGAATCAAGTCGACGAGTCTGAGGAACCGCTCAGAGCCTTAGCAAAATTTTATTTAAAAGATCCGATTTTCTCAACAAAATTTCCAAGTTATCATAGATTAGATTTTCTTAAAAAGCTCGCTCAAGATTATCATGTCGATGGGGTTATAAATGTTGCCATGAAATTTTGCGAACCATTGCTCTATTCACATCCTTATTTTGATAAAAAATTCAAAGAATTGGAGATACCTTATTTGTTTATTGAAAGTGAATATAATCGGGAATCATACAAACAGCTCTCAACTCGCTTTGAGGCGTTTGCTGAGATGATAGAAAAGGAGGAATAAAAAATGTCAAGTTCAAAACCTAAAAAAAGCGGAAAAATGCTTAACGCAACGCAAGGATTAAAAAACATCATGGGACGTCATTTTCTGGCCATCGAACAAGCTTATAGAGACGGCAAACCTACTGCGTGGGCAACTTCTGGAACGCCAGTCGAATTGTTATACGCTATGGATGTACAGCCCATGCTACCCGAAAATTCAGCAACTATTTCGGCAGCTCAAAAAGTTTCGAAAGGATTAATTGAAATCGCAGAAGACGAGGGGTTTTCCTACGACATGTGTTCCTATTTTAAAACCAATATTGGAGCAACTAAAGAAAAGGTTCCGATGGCTAAAGGCGGAATCAGGAAACCTACTTTTATGTTTTCCAGCGACGTTATCTGCGATACGCACGTAAATTGGTTTCAAGTACAAGCAGAAAGAATGAGTGTTCCTCA
Organism: Promethearchaeota archaeon; assembly: GCA_014729315.1. Next base: position 17,402 of record WJKD01000402.1, read on the forward strand.
TTTTACGATAGATGTTCCTCATGTGGTAAGCAATACAAACGAAAGGCAATTGGAATACTATAAAAAGTACGTATCAGATCAATTGTACGAGTTTTTAGACTTTGTACACGATGTAACTGGCAACGAAATCAACATGGAAAAAGCTAAAAAGGTCGCAAAAAACTCGTACGAGCTCAGTATGGTTTGGCAAGATATTTACGAATTAAGAAAGGAAGTTCCTTGCCCTATTTCTACAAGAGATACATTTGGAGGATTGTTTCCTCTCTTTACGATGCCTGGTTTGAAAGCCCCTATCAAATTATATAAACGAATGTATCGAGAAGCGAAAGAAAGAGTAGATCACGGAATAGGTGCTCTCAAACAAGAAAAATACCGATTACTTTTCGAAGGCATTCCTTTTTGGTATTCGCTTAAATATTTTAGTACATTAGAGAAATATGGTGCTATCATCGTTTACGAACCCTATACATACTCGTTTTCAAAATACATGAATCCGCGAGTTACTAAAGAGATGGTTTTAAACAAACCTATTGAAGCGATGTCTGAGTTAGTATTAAGTTTTTGGTACGTATATGATCTTGAAACTAGAGTAAATAAATTTGTTGAGACCGTTAAAGAATGGAAAATTGATGGATTATTGCTTCATAACAATTATTCGTGCAGACCAAACTCATGTGGTCTTTATGATGTGAAGAGAAAATTAGCCGAAGAACACGATATCCCTAGCCTGATCATTAATAGCGATATGAACGATCCAAGAAAAATGAATGAAGAACAAATTTCAAATCAAATTGAAAGCTTTATTGAAATTCTTGAGAAAAAAAAAAATAAAGACTAAATTTATTTTTGACGATATATAAGTGTTAAATGTTCTTTTATAAATTTTTCAAAACTATGAAACACTTATAACTCCATTTACAGCGTTTTCACGACTCCTTTTCGATGCAATTCGTTTTGAGAGACCCTTCAGAACCATTTCCATTTGGAAAATTAAAACATCCACAAAGACAACTTTTTACTTCTGGTTTTTTTTTATTACTCTTTTCTTTTCTTTTCTTTCATTCTTTGGAACACATTGATTACACATGTTCAATTATCACCTTTTACTTTATTTGTTATAATTACTACATTAAGTAAAGTATTTAAATTACCAAGTTTAAATAATAATAGAAAGTAAATTAAAGGTGATTCACTATTCAAAAAGAAACTAACGACGATAATCCTCTATGTAGCGAAAAACTACACAATAATAAGGAAATTTGCCTTTGCTCTATCGAAGGAATTATTAATCTTATCAGTAAAAAATGGGTTTTACTAATCATCAGCCTTCTAAGAGAAGATGAAAAACTAAGATTTAATAAAATAATGGATACTTTAGATGGAATTAGCCCAAAAACTTTATCAGACAGACTAAAAGAATTAAAACTAGCTGGTCTATTAAATAGGAAAGCTTACGCTGAAATACCTCCAAGAGTAGAATATTCACTTACTCAAGATGGAATAAAACTTAGAAATTTAATGGCTCCATTAATCAAATGGGCTTCAGAAAGATCTAAATAATTCAATTGAGTCTATAATATTAATTAGTAATAAAATTCATTGAGATTGAGCTCGATTATACGAGTTCAAGACAAATTCTAACGCTTTTTTTCCATCAAAGAAGTTCGGGTGTCCCTGTTCTTCCCTAATTACACATTCAATAAAATGGTCGATCAATGAATGCTGTGCTATTTCCAAAGATGGTCTATAATTCAAAGCTTTTTTAATAAATTTGTTCCTCTTTAATTTCCTTGGCATTACCTTAACCGGATTCTTATCGTGTAGATCAACTCTAAGGGTTCCTTTTGTTCCGAAGATGTCAACCATTTCCATCAGCTCGTTGCACCAGGAAACGCTGATAATTCCAATTGCGTCGTTTTTAAAGCGAAACAAAACGCTGCAATTATCTTCCTGCTTAATTCCCTTACATGTCGTATTCTGGGTATAACCAGCAATATTCGAATAATCTCCAGTAAGCATACATAGAATATCGATGCAATGGACTCCTAAATCCAGTAGAACACCTCCTCCTGCTTTTTCAGCGTCAAAAAACCATCTTTCCTTCGATAACGGCTTCCACGATGTATAAGGCCCCTTATGGCTGTAAATATAGCGAATTAAATTTATCTTTCCTAATAGTTGTTCTTCTAAAATATCTTTCAGATAAATGAAAATAGGAACATATCTTTTTTGAAATGATGTAAAGTAAATTAAATCTGTATCTATTATTTTATTTTCTATTTTAATTAGCTCGTTTCTCGTAATACATATCGGTTTTTCGCACAAGACATTAATA
>WJKD01000403.1 GCA_014729315.1 Promethearchaeota archaeon
AAAAAAAGAGTCTAAAATAATTTTTTTGGCTCCAACAAAACCCTTAGTTAACCAGCATCGAGAAACATTTTCTAATTTGATTGATCTTCCAAAAGAATCTTTAGTTTCTATAACAGGGAGTGTCTCTCCAGATCAGCGAAAGGATTTATGGGACGAGACTCGAATATGTTTTATGACGCCTCAAGTCTTACAAAACGATATTATATCGAATACTTATTCACTTAAGGACATATCTCTTATAATCTTTGACGAATGTCACAGAGCGGTAGGTGATTACGCGTATTGTTATATAGCAAAAAAATATGTTGAGGATTCTCGTTATCCTCAAATTTTGGGATTAACTGCTAGTCCGGGTTCGACAGAAGAAAAAATAAACGAAATAAAAACGAATCTATTCATCGACCACATCGAGATCAGGACCGAGTCGGATCCAGATGTCAAGAAATATGTGCACAAGGTAGATAAAGAGTGGATAAAAGTGAAGCTTCCCCAGGAATTCTCGAAAATTAACGAAATTTTATCTGAGAAACTGAAAAAGATCTATAAGTGGTTTAAGGAAAAAGAGTTACTAAATTCCTACGACATATCTAAAGTGTCAAGGAAAGATTTATTAAAATTAAACAAAATTATCAATAATCGAATTGCCTCTGCTTCCTCGGACGACGATAAATACGAAATGTTTTACGCAAAAAAATTAAACGCTAATGCTTTGCGAATATCATACATGATTGAATTGTTAGAAACTCAAGGAATTAGTTCGTTAAATGAGTATATTAAAAAAAATGATCAAAAAATTTTAAAAAATAAAGCAAATAAGTCTCTGAAGGAATTATTTAGAGATAAGGAAATACGAACTGTAAAAAATTATACCAAGGAGCTGATTAGTAAAGGAATAGTCCATCCTAAACTTAACGAGTTAAAAACAATATTACGAGAACAATTTTGTGAAAACAAAGATTCAAGAGTTTTAGTTTTTAGCCATTTTAGGGATTCTGTAAATAATATCGTTAAATCCTTTGAGGAAGATGAGTTAATTAGAGTTCATAAGTTTGTAGGACAAGCGAATAAAGGTAAAGATAAAGGATTGACTCAAAAAGAACAAATAAATATTTTAAAAGAATTCAAAGAAGGATTATACAACACATTAATTGCAACAAGCGTGGCAGAAGAGGGTTTAGATATTGCCGAATGCGATTTAGTTGTGTTTTTCGATGTGGTTCCCAGCGCTATTAGAGCGATACAAAGAAGGGGACGGACAGGTCGGAAAAGGGAAGGAAAAGTATATATATTAATGGCTGAAGGGACACGCGACGAGGGTTATTATTGGGCTGAAAAAGCGAAAGAAAAAAACATGAAAATAAGTTTAAACAGAATGAGGAAGAGAGAAAATTCAGATAAGCCGGAACAATCAGACCTCTTAAGGTTTGTTTCGGACTCTGAAAAGGGCGATGAAAAAAATATTCTACTAGAGAGCAATTCATATGATTCAATCGAAGTTATAAAGGACGCAAAGAATTTTCACATAGTCTGTGATAACCGAGAAACTGCCTCTCCGGTTGTGAGAATATTATCTTTAATGGGCTTAAATATCGAATTAAAACAATTGCCCGTTGCAGATTATATTATTTCAGAGAGAGTTGGTATAGAGCGAAAAAGTGCTCAAGATTTTAACGATTCGATTAAGGATGGAAGATTATTCAACGAGTTAAAAGAAATGAAGGAAAATTTTGAAGTCTCGCTTTTGATTTTAGAAGGAGATCCCCTTCTTAACTCGAATTTAAATTCAAACGCTCTCTACGGCGCAATTTCTGCGGTATTATTAAACTTAGGCATTAGTGTATATACCACAAGAGATCCAAAACAAACAGCAGTTTTTCTCTATCATTTAGCTAAAAAAGAGCAGACTGATCGTAGATCTACTATGAAATTACGATTTGATAAAGCGCCGCTTAAGACGTCTTATCTTATGGAATACATTATTTCCGGGGTACCTGGAGTGAACACGCTAAGAGCACAAAGTTTGTTAAAAGAGATGAAAACGCTCCAAAACATTTTTAACAGCGACATTACAGATCTTACAAAAATTAAGAACATTGGGAGAAAAATTGCCCAAGAAATATACAAAATCAGTAGATTTCAATACAAAGAATAAATTCCTTTTTTAAAAATCTAAAATTTAAATTGGAAAAATATTATGAATGTAATTTTAATGCTAAGTTATGTCGCTTAGATTTATACCCTTAGTTTCTTTCAAGAATAAATAAGTCAATGGGACAATAATTAGATGCGGCAAGCTCAATATTATAAATGTTAATCCTAGCCCAAAAAATAATATCAAACCACTACTTATAAACAAACCTATCGTCATACCCACAGCTGCTATCAACGATCTTAATCCACTTCCCGTTCCTCTCGCATCAGTAGGAGTTATTTCTACTGTTATTAACCTTGCGATAATCGTAATACCTTGACCTATGATATATGCCATTCCAACACTAGTGCCTACGACGATGAGAAGAGTTAATCCCGATAAATTCACTCCTAAGACCACAATTATTATTACGATTGGGAACATTATACTATACACATAAAGCAGTGGTTTTCTTCCCCATTTATCGGCAATTATTCCTGTAATTAGATAACCTAAAATAACAGAGACAGCTATTATATATATTAGAAGATTAATTTCTGCTTCGTTTACATGTCCACTACTTGCCCAATAAGCTTCAATTAATCGAAAAAACACAGTATTCAAACCAGCAATCAATCCTACTAATAAAATCACTATCAATTCTTTTCTTCGGGTAGAATTGAATAAAAGCTTCATATTTTCGATGAATTTAGGCTTTTCTTCGCATGTTGCTCGTCTAATCCTCATCTCTTTAAATTTCTGAGTTTCTTTAAATGTAATCAATATTATTAAACTTAGTGAGAGACCTAAAACTATCGGAAAATATGTCATACCTCTCCAATTAGCCATAGTTTCAGTTATAAATATCGAGCGAAAAGTGGGAAGTAGTAAAGCACCTATCATCCCCCCCATTAACACAAAGGTATTCCATTTGCCACGTTTATCCGGAGGACATTCTTCACTAATATAGATCGTCCAAATGTCGGAGCTAAAAAAGATGTAAAGCATGAATAGATATATAGTATATTGAACAATGTTAGTTGCCGTTGCGATCAAGAGCGAAGAAAAACCCATACCAAAAACGGTAATAGCTAAAAGTATTTTTCTTCCTTTTCTGTCTGCTAAATACTGATTTAAAAGCACAAAATAAGTACCAATCGATGCGATTGCTACGCAAAGAGCATAAATTGAATGAGCTACATTCTCAGGGTTATTTACTAAAAATTCTGCGATAACTTTACTAGGAATTACAGTTGGATAAAGCGTACAATATGTGTCAAGAATTTCAACAAACATCAATACGACAATCATGTATAATAAAGCTTTTTTGGATCTTTCCCCAGAATAGTCTTTATTTGTTTGTCCCATGAAAATATATTACTGTCTTTGGGTATTTAACAATATTGGATAGTAGGTTTGAAAAATTAAATCTCGTAATTTAAAATTCTGTTTTAAAAAAATTAAATATTATAAACGATAATCATTATAAAATAATATATTTGAAAATGTTTTGATAACGTTTAAAAAATTATGACTCTTCACATTTCTCTATTGAGGCTAAGATTTCATTTAGGAAATTGTTCCATTCTTATAATATATGGAGGAGGCTATTCCGATTGATCAAATTCAAAGTGGTTATCGCGGGAGATAAAAATGTTGGCAAGACCTCACTGTTAAGAAGATACGCAACAGGTAAATTCGATAAGAGTACTTTATCCACAATTGGCGTTGATTTTGAAACGAAAAAAGTAGTGGTGAACGACACAGATGTGCTATTAAACATCTGGGATTTCGCAGGCGAAAAAAAGTTTCGGCTTCTTTTTCCTTCTTACGTATCGGGAGCCTCCGGAGCAATGTTGCTATATGATATTACCAATAAAGAATCCTTAACCGATCTTCACCAATGGATAAAAATTATAGAAAATGTGAATAATCCTCCCCGTACGAAACTGTTGATCGAACACAAAATAGATTTAGAGGATCAAAGAAAAGTTAATCGAGAAGACGCTAGAGATATATTTGAAAAATATAATTTTAAAGGCGAAATTATTGGAGCTTCTGCTAAGACTGGTGAGAATGTCGAAGATGTGTTTATAGAATTAGGAAAAACAATTTTAGAAAATTCGTTAGTAAAGTGTCCAAATTGCGGGAAACATTATCCGATAGAACTTAAATTCTGCCAATATTGTGGAACCAAACGATTTTAAACTAATTAAAATCCATTTTAATCTCTTTTTGGTTTTCTATTAGTCTTCTTTATAAAACCATTATTTTCACGAATATATCATTTCTGCTATAAATTTTGAAAAAAAATATATCCAAAAAACAATTTTTAATATAAACTTACGAATAGCAAAGTTTAACATTAAGTCGAATTATGATGCATTATAATTTTGGAGAAGATATTAAAGACATCATCGACAGACTCAAATCTGACGAAATTTCTTTTGAGAAAAAAACGATTTTAGTGACGGGTGGCGCTGGATTTCTTGGGTCTTGGGTATGTGATGTCTTGGTTAAAGAAAGGGCTTATTGTATATGTCTTGACAATTTTTCTTCTGGCCGTTATGAGAATATATCTCATTTAATTGAAAAGGAAAATTTTCGATTTCTTAATCACGATATCAGTGTTCCGATTTATTTCGGTTTAACACATCACCCAAGTGGGATATGTGTTGGAGATATTAAAAGAATTGACATAGTTATGCATATGGCGAGTAGAGCTTCTCCGTTCGAGTTTAAGAAATACCCAATTCCAATTTTAAAGAGTAATACGTTAGGAACGATGAATGCATTAGGAATTGCGAAAGCACATAACTCGATCTTTTTTTACACCAGCACATCCGAGGTTTATGGAAATCCGCCTCCCGAAGTTGTTCCCACATCGGAAGATTATTACGGTCATGTTAATCCCGTAGGTCCAAGATCGTGCTACGACGAATCAAAAAGAGCTGGGGAAGCTTTTATAAAAGCCTACGAATTACAGCATAATATTCGAACAAAAATAGTAAGAATTTTCAACACATCTGGTCCTAGAATTAGATCTGGTCCAGAATTTGGAAGGGTCATTCCAAATTTTATCCATCAAGCTCTTTACGACGAAGATATAACTGTATTTGGTGATGGATCCCAAACGAGATCCTTTACATATGTGACTGATGAAATAGAAGGTATCTTAAAGATGGTATATAAAAAAGAAGCAATCGGAGAGGTTATTAATTTAGGAAATAACAACGAATTTACCATCTTAGAATTAGCTGAAATAATAAAAGAATTAACGAATTCAAATTCTAAAATCGTTTTTAAATCATTACCTATTGATGATCCAGTTAGACGCTGTCCTATATTAGAGAAAGCAAATAAGATTTTAAATTGGAGACCGATAACTTCTCTTAGAGAAGGATTAAAAAAAACTATTGCATGGTTTAGGGATTTTGAACGAGAAGATTAATCGAAAAGACGACGTCCAACAAGAAGACGCGAATAGGACTTTTAAGAAATTAGTGAAAGTATGTCTATTAATGGGTATAATAATCGTTTCGGGTTTTATTGTATTTTATCTTTTAACCCCTGAAGAAGGTTACATTGGATTTGGAATCTTAAATTCGAGAGAAGAGGCAGAGGATTACCCCACTGTTGTCAGAACAAATCAACCCGTTGAATTTTACATAACTGTGGAAAACGAATTGGATAGACCATTCAGTTTTAAGCTAAAAATCTATAAAGGGGATAATTTTACGAAACTAAGCTCGGATGGTTCCGAATACGCGCATTATAATTATTCAACAGATAAAGAGAAGTTAAGACAAGGCGAAGAATGGATGTCAGACAAATTATCCATCACCTTTAATACAAACGGCTCGGGCCAAATACTTATTGTAGAACTGTGGGAATACAGTGATGAAAATGGAAGGGAGTTTTACGATATTTTATGGTTAAGATTAAATGTGGTAGATTAGGTTGCTTAAGAAGAACCTATTATCTGGACTTGCTCAATTTTTACATAAGGCGCTTCGTAAGATCCGTAAATACTGCGTTGTTTCGAAACTGCTTCAATCTTTGAAAATAACTCCATTAGATTAATTCCAAACATAGTCTCGTTTAAAGGCTGCTTTAATTGACCGTCAACGATTAAATTTCCATGCAATATTAAACCCGAAAAATCTCCAGTTGCAATATTGGGTGAATCTCCTGTATACTCAATGTAAACACCTTTTTGAACGCTTTCGAACATTTCTTCTTTTGAATATTCTCCCGATTCCATAATTAAATTTGTAGAACCGATGGTTGGAATTGAGTTGTACGAGCTCCTTGAAGCGTTACCGGTGCTTTCAGTATTATCTTTACCCGCAGTATAACTATTGTGAAGTAAACCCGTTTCTAAGAATTTTCCTTTGTCGATTATATTTTTATTCTTACATGGAACACCTTCACCGTCGAAAGGACGAGAACCTATTCGACCGGTGATCAGCGCATTATCGTAAATATTAAATAAATCAGAACCAATTACTTGATTTTTCTTTCCTAAAAGAAAACTTCGACCATATTGATAAGTTTCGGCATTAACAGCCTTAGAAATGGGGCTTAAAATGAAATTAATCGTTCCTTTTGGAGAAAGAATAACTGGGACTTTCATATTTTCTATTTTAGTTCTGTTTAAATTGCGCTTGGCATCCATTAAAGC
>WJKD01000404.1 GCA_014729315.1 Promethearchaeota archaeon
TATTTAAGGAGCACTATATCCAGAATCATAAACCCAACTTACTTCATCGCCATCATTTAAATTGTAATGTGAACTTCCGACTGAAGGTGCTTTTCCATTAACTCCATAAAACCAGTAATTTGGATGACTATTTTTTACATCATTTATTTCTAAAACAAAAACACCCCATCCATAATCTTTATAATCCACATCACATTTTTCATTTAAGGCACCAAAAGCAGTCGTATCACCAGTCAAATTGAATTTATCCCACTCGTCTATCTCTCCATTTCCGTAATCTACAATGAGCGAAATATTTAGAACTTTTTCCTTTGGCTCATTTATATATTCTTCTTCGTTATTATCACTAGAATTGGAAATTGGGTTAGGTAAGAATTCAAAAAAACCTAAGCTATATAATATTAAAGCTGTGAAACAACCAATTCCAACAAGAGCAACAATAATGAACTTTATAGTTTTTCTCATGATTCTTTATATTAAAAAAAAAAGAAATTTTAATAATTATTATTTTTATTAAACATCTGCTTTAAAACACTCTTTCTACTCTTTATAATAATTAATATGGTCATGCTTAATAGGAGCGCTATTATTATTATCAAATGATACGAAGGTATTGCTGAAACACTATTATCATCGTCATTATCGTCATCGTCGTCATCTGAACTAATATTTGTTGATGTTTCCTCTGTATAGGCCGTAGGGAGAGAATAGTCCACAATCGTAAGTTCGATCCGATAATTTTGGGTTTGAGTATCGCACCAGAGTAGTAAACCCGATATCTTTTCGTAAACCATATAAGTTTCTTGAAAACCACTGATTTGATCAAAGCTAATTTTCATCGTTAAGTCAGTTTCCTCTATCTTAACATTTCCCTGAGCGTATCCAGTAGCCTCTTGTACTGCTAATTCTTTTACTCGTGTTTCGTTTTCCATTATCGGGATATTGAATGCCGATTGAAATCCATTATAGCCTATCGTCATAGAATTATAGACTTCCTCGTTAGAGATGTTATACAAATTAAATGTATTTATCGATCCAAAATCACCTTTATAATAAACCTCAAAATCTAACCACGCTACCTCATCATCTTCAAAAACATCACCAAAAGACCCTGGATCAGAACCATACCTTCCAGTAAAATTTACTTTGATTTGGCCTCCTATATTTGTTGACCAGACACCTTTGAAATACGGATAGCTAAATCCCCACCAAAAAGCGTCTGTTCGACCTCCATTCCCCCAATTATTCACATTATAAACATATTGAGTTTCAAGGTCGAGCCTATCTCCAAGCAGAATTATATCCAAGTGATAAGTTCCAATAGAAGTATTCGCTCTAATTAATAATCCCGTTTTTTTACTGTAGATTAATTCGGTGACTTGGTTGTTTCCGTTGGTTTCTTCGAACTTAAAATAGAGATAAGTGTAGGTTTCCTCCATTGTTAGCTTTGCTTCAGGTCCCGAAGCTCCATTAGCTTCCGCAGTCGCGTTTGCCTTTACCCAATCGGTATGATTAATGGTTATCAAGAATCCAGGTAAAAAATTAGAGAATCCTAATTTTAAGTTTCTTGCAACTTCACTATTAGAGACATTAGCGTTAGTATAATTTAAAGAAGGATTTGCCCCGATTTCTTCAAAGATACTTAGATTAATCCAAGGTATTTCCAGATAAGAAAAGCTATCTCCTGGGTCATTTGGATCTCTCTCGAAAAATCCTGTAAAGTTTACAATTATGTTTTGATCTATATCTGAAGTCCAAAAATCCTCAGTATCTTCTGTAAAGTTTTTCCAATCAGAATTAGAACCAAATCCGCTTACCTTATAAACATAATTTTTTCCAATTTCAATATCTTGATAGAAATCGACGGGAATTTGTCCGTTACTAATTTTTTGATCTTGTAAGAGAGAATTTTCCGAATTCGAAGATGATTTTTCAATTATTAGGGACTTTGACAAGAATAGACTAAAACCCCCAATAAATAAGACTCCTATTAAGCAAAACAATAATGGTTTTTTTTTATCCATAGAATATCAATTTTTTGATTAACTAGGTAATTTATCCTAAAATTTTACATAGGAAAGTTATCCTAAAAATTTAAATCTTATCACTTTTTATAAAAACATATCATGGAAACGCAAAATGTAAGTATGGAAATGAAGAAGGAAAACATTGAAAAGTCCACTCATACAGTCTGGCTGGAGAAAAAATCGCTTCGAATTGTGCTTATATCTATGTTCTCTGCCTTAAATGTGGTCGTGGGTTATTTGCTTGTTTTTATTCCAAATATTGAGATATTTACGCTTATGATTTTTTTATCTGGATTTATACTCGGAAAACGGGACGGTGCCATTGTAGGAGCCATGAGTGCGTTTGTGTTTGTATTTTTCAATCCTCTTGGGATATCTCCTTTACCTCTTTTTGCCTATCAATTGGCTCATTACACCTTCGTTGGTTTCTTGGGTGCTCTTAGTAAACAATACCTTCATCATAAAGACTATTTTCAACCGCACGAGGACTTGTACGCGCCTCGAATTTTAATTCTTTTTGGATTCATTGGAGCAGTTATTACATTCGTTTTTGATATTATATCCACCTGGATCGGCTTTGTGTTTTTCTACGCTGATGAGCCTTTAGCGTTTTGGTCAATATACTTGTTTGGATTGCCATTCACAACTATACATATAATAGGTAATACGCTTGGATTTATCTTTATTTTACCAGGATTGATCCAGTTATTATATAAACTACTAGAAATCTCGAAATAAAAGAAGAAAAGGCATTAATTTAAGAGTTAACAAATTAGATTAAATCTTTAAATTTGGTTCTTATTTTTTGCCTCATTTTTCCTATAAGAACAAGATCTAAGAATTAAAACAAAATGAATTCTCAACCTACATTTTTAATTTCCAAGAGATTAATTAAGTGCGCAAGATATACA
>WJKD01000405.1 GCA_014729315.1 Promethearchaeota archaeon
ACTAAAGTGTTTCCATTTATTAAAAAATCTTTTTTTATTTTCAAGTTAATTAAATATATATTGAAAAAAACAGAGAGATTGTGAATATGAGGAAGAACTTGTTTTTCAATTTCTTATATAATCCCTTCATTTGTTCCCTCACTGCTCAACTTATCTATATAGTATAGAATCAGAAATATGTTATGACCATGAAATGCTCGAGTTAAAGCCTTAATATCTATTTTATCAGTCAACTCATCTTTCAAAAATCCATTGAACATATAATCGAATATATCCCGTTTTTCATGATGAAAATTTACAACAACCAGATACTCCATTTTTTTGATATAATATAAGTATAGGTCTCGATGCTTTTTTCCATTATCCTAGTTTTATTATAATGGAAACACTTTAAAAATTAATATTGACAATCAATTCGAGCCTTATATATTATTTTCAAAGAGATTTTCAATTTAATCAATTGTCTTTTTGAAAAACACAGAGAAATTATTAACGTGAGCAAGTCCTTCTTTCTGAATTTCTTTTAAAATTCTCTGATTTGTCCCCTCATCGCTTAACTCATCCATATAGCGTAAAATTAGAAAGATATTATGACCATGAAATGCTCGGGCTAAAGCCTCAATGTCTATTTTATCATTAAGTTCGTCCTTCAAGAGCTTATTGAAGAGAGGAACTTGAAATTTGATTCCTCCTTCAAGAATGTTCTCTATGAAAAGAGATCTTGCTCGCGGATGATTAAACCTTTCTATAAACACTATTTTCCATGTTTTTATAATCCAAGGTTCACCGAGATAAAATTTTATCGCTTGAATGGTAAGATCTTGAAGAGTGTCCATTGTTGGGTTCGTAAACATTTCAATTATGACATCTTGAGACGGAGTGAGTTCTTTATAATAGTCTTCTATTTTGTCAAAAATATATTCGAAAATATCCCGTTTTTCATCAAAATGGTTATAGATAGATCCTACTCGAATTCCAACATCTTTCGCAATATTTCTCATCGATACTCCATCAAATCCCTTTTTCGAGAAGAGATTTAGAGCAGCATGGTAGATTTTCTCTTTCGTGGAGAGTTTTGATTCATCGTTCAATAAGTTCATATTCAACGATATCCTACTTAGATTCTATCGTACTTTCTTTATTGATTTCCGGAATCTCAATATTTTTATAACTTTCAAACATTTTTCCCATGAATTTTTTTCCAAGATTCATCATTAGCTTAGTAATAGCTTTTTTAAATGGATTGATTTTTATTGGATAATAGAAGAATGAATTAACCCATTCCTTTTGTTTCCAATATTCAAAATCTTTTACTCCATCTTCCTTACAAACCACCACATTTACTTTCCATATATAAAACCACATTATTCTCTTTATCGATGGTTTTATTAGCGGTTTTTTTTCGAGAGCTTTATAAAATTGATATGCGTATGTCTCAAAATCTTTATCAAGCGACTTTTTGTACTTGGGTGTTAATGAATCATAATGCGGAACCCCAAATCCTCCTACCCATGTACCACCCCATGCTTGAGTGGTTTTACTCAGATATTTTAGACATGTTTTAGCGACTGGACCGCCTACAACAATACCTAAAAATTGTTTTCCAAATAATCGAGGACGATGATAAAGAAATGATAAATAATCCACCATCTTTTTCATTAAGTATGTTATATGCTCTGAATAAATTGGAGTTGCAAGAATAATTCCGTCTGCTTTAAGCATTTTTTCTATAATCGTCCCAACCTTCTCAGATTGATGACAATATTCATCACCTTTCGTCACACATAAATGGCAACCAATACAATCTTTTAACTGTAATTTTGCCAGGGAAAGATACTCAAATTCTGCTTCATAAAAAGAATTATAAACATTTTCAAATTTTTGAAGCGCTTTAACTGTATCTCCCTTTCTTGGGCTTCCAATTATGGCAACTATTTTTTTTGTCATTTTTTTAACTAGAAAACGTTCGTTTTTTAACTAGTAAATGTTCATCTAAATTTATAAACTTAAGCATTTTTTCTTTCGATAATTTTATGAATATTTTATATTTCCTGTATCTAACTGAAGAAATATTTATTCTAAGCAGAAACTAACCAGTTGAATAAATCCAATATATTAAGTAAAATTTAGTTGGAATATATGATAGAGGCGGATAGAGTTTATGAGATATTTGAAGAAAAAGACGTTTTAGATGATTTTTTATACGATAATGAAGTAGATGTGTTTAATGCATTATCTTCGATTCTTGGGAAAACACTCATCGAATATGTCGGAGAAATAGAGATTTAATTGACAAATCAATTAATCTATTTGAATGATAAATTTGTTACCTTATTTAATTACATATATTTTATTTATTTCAATCTATTATTAAAATGATTATGGTGATAAATATGGAATCTGGAGAACTTAAAAAAAAGCTCAGCGAATCTCCTGAATGGTTAAGATTATTACCCGAGGATCCTAGATCTTTTCTTGTTAATTCGAAAGAATCATTCACGGTGTATAAAACGCTTATAGATCTTTTGGATATAGAGGATGTTCATCCTTTGGTTATAGATGCGTATAGAGAAATGTTGAAGGATCCCATAGTCAATTGGTTATTAGACAACTTATCTGATTGGGAAAAAGATATAGTCACTGGACATAATAAAGCAGATTATCTTCCAAATCAATTATGGCTACTCCTTGATTGGGGAATTAAAATCGAAGATGATATACGCATGAAAAATGCAATTGAAAAAATTCTCGCCCATCAAGACGAAGAGACAGGTCAATTTTTAGCTTTTTCAAGAGTTTATGATAGAAAAACCAATGAGAAATATCCAAAATGGATAAGTGCATTATGTGACCATCATTTAATAACGAGTGTTTTAATACTTGCCGGATTGAAGGATCATCCACAGGTTAAGAGAGGTATTAGTCGTGTTAATGATTTATTAACTGAAACAGCTCAAGGATACGGTTGGTATTGTAAGCCGTGGTTAAATCACAATAGAAGAGGTCCAGGTCGAGTAAATGATGCATGTCCAATGATTATAGTGGACATTCTAAGAGGATACTGGCGATTAGATGAATCTGATTTGCCTTTACAATTAATAGAAACCGGTAAAACGTTATTAAATTGTTGGATTAAAAGGGCGAATGAAAAACCTTACATGTTTGGTCACGGTAAAAAATTTCGACTACCTCGTGCTCCATTTTTCTGGTATAACATAGGCACGGTTCTTGATGCCTGTTCCCATTATCCTAGTTTAATAAGAACCAAACCTTTTCAAGAATAAGTAGCGGTTAGTCTATTGGAATTTCAAAAAAATGGAAAATTTATACCTAAAACCATCTATCGTTTCTTTAAAGGATCCTCTTTCGGGCAGAAAAAGGAAGCTTCTCCATGGATGACGTTCTTTTTAAGCAGAATATATAAAAGAACTGTTCAAGAGGATTCGAAGATCATTAAAGCGATTAAAAATATTGATGCAAGAACTTTAAAAGGTTCGAAAGGTAGTGAAAAATATAAATAGATCTTACATTTTCTCACAATTATTTAACTGATTGCGAAAGAAGTCCCCTCCAGAAATGGAGGGGATGAATTTCGCGGAGCATCCACATTTTTTATACGGTGGTTGAGAACACTCGCTTTATAAATTACTAAATTAAAGCACACGCTACTTTTAAAAACCTATCTTACAACCTAGTACATATATATAGACTTGCGAGGAGAATAGAAGGTGCAATTAACCCAGAAAATTCGGATATATCCCACGAGGGAGCAACTGAATGTATTGTGGGCTCTCTCGGAGAAATGTCGTTTGATGTATAATTTCGCACTTTCGGATCGCATTACCAATTGGAAAGAACAACAAGAATTCCCAAAAAATGAGCGGAACTATATCACCTACACCCGACGACAAAACTATTTGCCTCAAATCAAGTGTCAATATCCGGAATACAGGTGGGTGTATTCTAAGGTTCTCCAAATGGTTATGCGAAATTTAGACGGGAACTATAAATCCTTTTTTGCACTATGGAAAAACGGAGATGCCTCCGCAAGACCACCAAACTATAAAGGAAAAAATTATTTTACCACATTATGTTATAACCAGAGCGGTTTTGCTCTCGAAAGTCATACCATTTCATTTTCCCATAAGCA
>WJKD01000043.1 GCA_014729315.1 Promethearchaeota archaeon
AATGAACTCAACCAAATGGGATATCTAGACGATACGGTGATCGGAATAATTTCTGATCACGGAAACTATAAAAGTAAGAAATCTGGCTACATAAATGATTTTTATGCTCGCAATAAATTATTTCCTTACCATCCACGAAAAAATAAAAGAGGAAACATTAATATTTCCGAATTTGGAGGAATAGGTTTCTTTTATTTCAGGGAATCGAAGAAAAATAGAAGGAATTATTGCGACATTTGGTCTCGACCCAAATTAGAAGAACTCAAAAATTATGGGAGATCCAAGATAAATCTCTTAAACAAACTGTTCGAAATCGAGGGAAGCACTTTAATGTTTTACAGAAACGATGACAACACTGATAAGCATGGGATTATTCATATCAAAAAGTACGACCGATCAAAAAAAGAATTTTACTTCGGAAAAATAGAATACGAAGGAAAAGATAGACATTTCAAGACCAGATTTATTAGACAAAACGATGATTATAAAATTTTTGAATATACCAGATACGACAAATCCAATAAGTTAATCAATATGGGCTTTTATAGTTCAGAAAAATGGCTAGAAGCTACTTTTAATTTACAATATCCTCTATATCCCGATCTAATTTGCCGACACATGAAAAACCCACGAAGTGCTGATATCGTTCTTAGCACTGCTGGCGAGATAGTCTTTAGTATCACTCACGGAAAAGGAAAGCAAGGAGGTTTATATGCTCACGACATCGGTCTGAGGAAATCTATGGTGGTTCCATTGATAATTGGTGGGTCCCCCGAAATTCCAAAAAAAAAAATAAAGTATTGTAGAATTGTGGATTTGGTTCCTACATTATTAAGCTTTATCGGAAGAACGCCTCATAAAAGCGTAGTGGGAAATTCGTTAATCTAAGATATTAAAATTAAAGTTTTTGCTTAATTTAATTTATGAGTTCAATAAAATACTATAAAAAGAGTGATTTTGAAAATAAATTAATATTGTTATAGAAATTCGATTTAAGAAATCTCTGTATGCTTTCCAGTGACCATATAATGAACCTTTTCGGCTATTTTACAAGCGTGATCCCCACATCGCTCCAAATAACGGGCAAACATTATGTAGTGAGCGCATATTGTAATATATTTGGGTTCTTCCATCATGTAAGTTATACATTCTCTAAAAATCGACCATCTTAACTCGTCAACTTCGTCGTCTCTTTCTTCAAAATCTTGAATGTATTTAATATCAGCTTCATCGAAAGCTTTTAATACATCTTCTACCATCTCCCGAACATGCTCAAAAATATGTTGAAGATTTACTAATTTTAATTGAACCTTGCTTTCCGCCAAATCTCTTCTAACGACTTGCGCAATATCCTTTCCGTAGCGTCCTATTCGGTGTAAATACGTGATTACTTTTAAAATCGTTGCGATTCGTCTTAGATCGATCGCCATCGGTTGGTATAAAGCGATAAGTTTTAGCGCTCTTTCTTCGATCTCATCGTCGAAATCCCTAATATCGTGTTTTTTATCTACTACTTGTTTAGCTAATACGGGATCCTTATCGTTTAAGGATTTCACAGAATCTTCCAACATACTGAGAGCTAACTGTCCCATTTTATTTACTTGGATTTTTAATTCTAGGATTTCCCTATGTAATTCTTTTGCCATATTAATAGCCTCCTTCTTATCCAAATCTGCCGGTTATATAGTTTTCGGTTAATTTTTCTTGAGGATTCTCAAATATTTGCTCTGTTTCCCCGAATTCTACCAACTCTCCTAAATACATGAAAGCGGTATAGTCCGAAATTCTCGCGGCTTGTTGCATATTATGTGTTACGATAACTACTGTATACTTTTTCTTCAACTCAAGGATTAATTCTTCTATTTTTGAAGTAGCAATCGGATCGAGCGCTGAAGTAGGTTCGTCCATCAAAATTATTTCGGGTTCAATCGCTAAAGCTCTAGCAATGCACAGCCTCTGTTGTTGACCGCCAGAAAGCCCTAAAGCGTTGTCCTTCAACCTGTCTTTTACTTCGTCCCAAATTACAGCCCTTTTTAAGCTCTCTTCTAATATTATATTAAGTTTTTTATTGTCGCGTACACGATGTATTTTTGGTCCGTATAAAATATTTTCCTTTATAGACATAGGAAAAGGATTAGGTTTTTGAAAGATCATCCCAATTTTTTTCCTTATTTTCATAACATTTACTCTTGGGCTATAAATATTTTTTCCTTTGTATTTAACTACGCCTTTTATCTTACATCCATCTATAACATCGTTCATTCGGTTAAAAGTTCTTATAAGCGTTGATTTACCGCATCCCGAAGGACCAATAATTGCCGTTACTTGGTTTTTTCTTACGATCATGTTAATGTTTTGAAGAGCGTGATTATCGTCATACCATAAATTTAAATCTTCGCATTCGATAATCACATCGTCGTATTGATTCTTTTTTCCTAATTTTGTTCCATTATTTGTTCCATTATTTTTTTCTGAGATTGCTTTGTTCATAAACTCGAATCACCATTTCATTTTGTTTAAGTAATAATTTCTAATTAGGATCGCGATACCATAAAGTATCATAACTAAAACTAGTAGAACTAAAGCAGTTCCCGCTTGTTGAATTTCTGTATCTGGAATTGATGTAGCTAGTACGAACAAATGATATGTAAGAGCCATTACCGGTTGTATAACAAATCTAGGTAGTCTTTTTTGAGTAAAAACTGTTGCTGTAAACATTATCGGCGCTGTTTCTCCAGCTGACCTTCCCATACCAAGTATCACACCGGTTATAACTCCAGGCATAGCTGCGGGTAATACAACTCTACTAATACTCTGCCACTTTGTTGAGCCCAACGCAAGACTTCCCTCCCTAAACGGTTGCGGGATAGCTTTTACTGATTCTTCTGTAGTTCTTATGATTGTTGGTAATATCATTAAAGCTAAACTTAATTGTCCAGCTATCATTGAAATACCAAAGTCTAAAAAAAGAACGAAAAAAGCAAAACCAAAAAGTCCGAACACAATAGAAGGTGTACCGTTTAAATTATCGATACCTGCCCTAATCACCTTCGTTAAGGCATTATCTCTTGCGTATTCAGATAAATATATACCTGCCATTAGTCCAATCGGAAGCGCATACATTATCGATCCTGCCATCAGATAAAGAGTACCTATAATTGCGGGAAATATTCCGCCTTCTCTTCCTGCATCTTTAGGTGGCTCTGTTAAGAATTCCCATGTTATCGCTGGTAATCCCTTCGATACTATATAATATATAATGATAAAAAGAGCTACTAAAACAAGAGAAGTGCAAGCCATTATAATCGAATAGGCAACTCTTTGCTGGTTTTTTGAATTTATTATTCTGAAAAGTATTAAAAATCCAATTATAGAAAAAGATACTAGAAATGCGCTTATTAAATCAAAAAATGTTGACAAGAACCAAGTGAATAATGTTAATAGCATGAAATGGAAAATATATTTTTTATATTGATTGTAATTTTCCTTAGATAACAATCTCAAGAATAGTATATATCCTAGAGGTATTAATGTTAATACTAATGATAATTGAGGTGTATAATCAGCGACATAATATCTTTCATCTTTGACTAATATTTTAGAAATCACCCAACCGAAGAGAACAATTATGATTGAATAAAAAATTAATGATTTATTTTCAGTAATAAATTTAGGAATTTGGAATTTCTTCTCTCTTCTAGGTTTTGTCAAACCCTGCGTCTTTTTTCTAAATCTTGAAATAATTAGATTCGCTAAAACATTTACCACTAATGTCATCATAAAAAGAACGATGGCAAGAGCAAATAATGCTTTATAATGCGTACTCCCCTCGGGAACTTCTCCCATTTCTATACCGATTGTCCCTGTAATAGTTCTGACACATGTGAATATATTGGATATTGGCTCCGGAAAGATATTGCAATTCCCAGTTACCATTAAAACAGCCATTGTTTCCCCTATAGCTCTACCTAATCCAAGAATTACGGCTGCGGTGATACCTGACATTGCTGCTGGCAATACTACACCTTTTATTGTTTGCCATTTTGTCGCTCCAACCGCTAAAGAAGCTTCGCGCAATTCCGAGGGAACTGAACGAATTGCATCTTCAGATACGCTAATTATTGTGGGTAAGGCCATAACTGCGAGAATTACAGAACCAGAAAACCATGTTGAGCCAATATCTGCACCCAGATCTTCTCTTACCCAAACATTGAACACAACTAACCCAAAAAAACCAAAAACTACTGAAGGGATACCTGAGAGAAGTTCAACTCCTGCCTTCAATATTTTTCCAACTTTAGTTGGGGCAATCTCACCAATGAAAATAGCTCCAGATATACCTAATGGGACTGCAA
This sequence comes from Promethearchaeota archaeon, assembly GCA_014729315.1. The sequence continues at coordinate 4,356 of WJKD01000043.1, forward strand.
TTATCATTGCTCCAAAAGTGACTAATAACGAACCTGCAATAATATTATAAGCTCCAAACTCAGCATCCTCCTCATAATGAGGATTCCATGCATCACCAAACAAAAATTCTTCTAACGACACTTCTTGGAAGAAATCTCCAGCGTTTGTGAAAAGAAAAACAATAATGAAGAAAACAATAACTGTAGCAAATGAAGCACATATAAATAAAAGAGCATGAATTATATTCTCTTTACTAAGCGCATATTTGGAAGGTAATTTTTCTACTCCGCGCTCATCTTCAATTAGTTCTGTTGTTACAGCCATACTAAAATACCATTTATTATATTAAATCTTTCTGTACTATAATATTAAGCATTTAGAATCTATTTTAGAATATCTTGTTCTAAAAGTTTTTCAAGGAGTATAGATCATTGCTCTTTAGAAATCATATCGTTATAGAATATAGATCTTTAAATAGATGTTATAGACCTATATGGAGAGATATAGAGCTATATAGATCCTAAAGGTATTTAGTCAAACAAATTTATTATCAAGTGAGTTGAGTATATAAATGATTCAAAAAGACTGTAGGAAAACAATCAAATAATTGCTAAAATAATCGATCATTTTAATTTGAAATAATTGACTTCGATCTATCAAAAGTATTAAATTCATAACTCATTATTATAGAGAGTTAATAATAGTAAAAAGGAATGGCTTTGACATAATTAGTTAGTATTTTACTTATAATTTTACCTTATTAATAAAAGATTCAATAGGCAAAGTGTTAATATAACTTGCTCGTATAAGTATAGAGTGGAATAAATATACTAAATAGAGAATTTCTTATGTTTTCACAATTACTCTTTAGATCGGTATATAAATATACAGGACAGAATGAAGCATTTATTTTAAAAAAGTTATAAATAAAAAAATATAAGATTTAAAAGATAATATTTTGTATTTTTATTGCTTAGTAGAGAGCCACAAAATCTTCTTGGGTTGCTATTAATTGTCCGGTAGGTCCTAACACGAATTCAATAAAGTCTTGAATTTCATCATCTTGATCGTCCAAATCTCCCTTGATTACCAAGTTTAAATTTCTGGCAACTGGGTAAGTTCCTGCTTTTACTGTATCAGGTGAAGCTTTGTAGTAGCTGCTACTTCCATGATCAGCAACTGAAACTACTTCGCATCCATCTCTAAAACCTAAACCAACGTAACCAATTCCATAATCAGAAGTTTGTACGGCTGATTGAACTGCACCATTAGAGTTTAATTCTTGTTTATCGATGTTTTTATAATCATCATCCTCTCCCAGTTCAGTTCCACCTGCAGAGTCTGTGATTAATTCTTCCCAGGTTGCTCTTGTACCTGAATTTGAATCTCTACCGATTAATACGACAGCTTCGTTAGCACCTGTAGCTGTAAGACCTGAAACGCCGGTACTATCAGTATCAGTAGCAACATCGTCCCATGTTGCATAATCTCCAGTCCATATCTTGTAGATCGTTAAGATACTCATTTCAACATCTACAGTACCTTGATTAGTAATATAATCATTATCGGTGTCAATAACTATCGCAATACCATCTTTAGCGAAGGGAACTGTTTGAACACCCGTTTCAGAAGCTTTAAGCTCTCTTGAGGCCATACCTATGTCAACAATGTTGTTTCTTAAGGCTGTGATTCCTTTAGATGAACCTCCACCAGAAACTCCAATATCAATATCATCTTCGTCTTCCATAAATTCTTCCGCACAGCGTACAATTACCGGAAAACAAGTTGTTGAACCAGATATTGCCATATCGTATTCTTCTTCTTCTTCTAAGATTTCTTCACCCCAGAAGATTCCTACGACGGTCCAAGAAATAAAAATTGTTGCTATTATCGCAATTGCTGCGATTATTATTATTGCTTTTTTTTGCATTTTTTTAAACACCAAATTTAAGTTGTTTCAAAATAGATGTAGAGATATTTTAAGAAATGTCGATATAGAATACGATCAGATGTATAGAAGAGAATTTTATTGATAGAACTATATAGCACGATTTAATCTATATATCATCGTTTTATTTGTGCTTTTGTACTGAAAAGAAGAATGACCCCGAAAAAATATTATGAGGTTAATAAAAAAATAAAAATCTGCTTATTTTAAGCTAACTTATATAGCTTCGATAGATATATATAGATATAACCTTCTAAAGCTAGATTTCGCTTAAAAATTCTTAATTTCTTAGAAAAAGTATTAGTTGCATTTCTATATAAAGATTTTGGTTTTTTATGGTTAATATTTGGGAGTTAGAAACTTAATATTAATATAGATTTTAATTAATCTTTTTTTTCATGTGATTAAAATCAATTTTTAATTTGTTTCATTCTGAATCTGATATTTAATTAGTGATATGACTGTCAGATAAGATTTTTATCTGTTAATTTGATTCCTTTCGGTTTTTTCAATAATAATCTAAATTGGTTTGTCTTTCATTTCGCTTTTATGCTATAAATCTTATCACTTGCTTGATCTTGTAGAATTGATTTTTTTATTAAAATGTCAATAATTATATAAAGGTGAAATTTATGACAATAATATCAATTGGAGATCTCAATTGATATTTTAGGGTTAGGAAGTGATATATTAATGCTCGAATTAGTTGAAATTCTTCAAGGCATTTCTTGTTTGGTTTATGTGGTTATTTGTTTTATTCTCGGGATTAAAATATCGTTAAAATATCTCAGATATAGACAAAGAGATCTGTTATTAGTCGGTATAACTTGGATGGGGCTCGCTTTTCCCTGGATACCTGACACTATTAATCTTTTTTTAATTCTCCTCTTTCAAGCTACGCTCAGCAACGCAGTTTATTTTATTATCGTGCTCGCAACTCTCCCGGTACCTCTTTTCTGCTGGTTAATTGCATTCACAGATTTCAGGTTTAAAAAGGATCAAAAAATTATTTTATTAGTCTATCTAATAATAGCAATAGCGTTTGAAATTGCGTTTTTTATACTATTATTCCAAAATGTGAGACTGATTGGTCGATTTCTTGGTCCTTTTCAACCAGAATATATGTTATTTATTCAATTATATTTATTTGCGATAATTGCTGTCTTTTTTATAACCGGTGTCTTGTTTTTCATTCAATCAATGACTTCAGAGAGTCGACAAGTGAAACTTAGGGGAAAGCTGATTTTAGTTGCCTTCTTTCTTTTCACAACGGGCGCAATATTCGAAGTGATTGTGCCATTTATCCCAATATTCGTAGTTATAACTAGGT
>WJKD01000406.1 GCA_014729315.1 Promethearchaeota archaeon
CTAGGATTCTATGAAGCACGCCAATGGTTATATAAACAGGAAGAAGATAAAGAATAATAGTTAATAAAAAATATTTTAAAAGCACTCTTTTTATGGAAACATTACGTTTAGAGTTAATAATTTAAATAAAGTAGTTAGGGGATTAAATGAATTATTGAATTTCTATTATAATAAGTATAGATATGTAAGCAAACGTACTGCATTTAAAGATAGTCATAATAATTAATTTAGTTTTAGCGACTGATTAACTGTTGCATAAGGTATAACAATCAAAATCAAGCTGACTGGAACAGCCCTGTTTCGTTTTGACTTGCAGTGCGTTCTCTAAAGTTTATATCATTATTCATGTTCTGTGCGTTGTAGTTCCAGTCAGCTTATTTTGGGCGTTAGCTTATACCGTAAATGACAAGTAATTTCCATTATAATTAAAATAAGAAACATATAAATATTATAGAGTTTATAATGTATAAAGAATTTATTTATTATTTTCTATTTCAATCACTTATTATATGTCATACCCTATCTGCTATTGAAGGACAATCCAACTTTTCTACACGAAAAAACAACTTATTAATAACTAGTGAAAAGATAGATTATCAAGTAGAAAAAGGATATATTTATGGAGGATATTTAATAGAACCTTTCACAGCTTATGATGATAACCAAAAAGCAATTAGACTTGTAGATATATCTTTTTATAGATTATATTTTGAAACCCAAAATTCATCAAACATGCTACATATTCAAAGCGCCTGGAAACGCCATCATAAAGAAGTGCAAAGTGTTATTAGTTTGTATCGAAACATTGACAATGATTTTATAGCACTTTGGATTCATGACTATTTGGATAAGGTTGCTTTGCTTGTTGTTCGAATGGAAAAATTTGTAAACAAATCATTTTCAGAAAAAATGTTAGAAACATTAGATGCTGTAAGTGTTGGTGCTAGTTACGGAGCAAAAGGTGTTGAAGTGAACATGTCAGTTAATATAGGTGAATTAATAAAATTACTTAGAGATACAAATATATTATCAAAATTTGAAGACTTATTAGATGATTTAAAAGCTAAACAAATGAATTTTACACCATATGCCCAAAAATATGATTATAAGTCAAATATTGAATTGAAAATAATTATTCCAAGCGGATTTAGAAATTCATCTAAAATGCTAATGGATAAAGATGTTGATAAAATGCTTAAAACACATAATTATTTCTGTAGTAAAATTCTTGTGAGATCTCGTGAAGGGCATTATAAGCAATATAGCAATCAAAATGGTAATGGTTTCGATAATCATTTTTTTAAATATCAAAATAATCAGATTGTTTTTGATGGAGCTAGTGGTTTAATGTGGGAACAGTCTGGTTCTGATATCGCTATGAATTTTTCAAAAATCATTCCATGGATAGAAAAGTTAAATGGTGAAAATTATTTAGGTTACTCAGACTGGCGGTTACCTACTTTGGAAGAAGCAATGAGTTTAATGGAAACTAAAAAGCATGATGACTTATATATTGATCAAGTTTTTAATAACAAGCAAAATCAAATCTGGACATGTGATTATAAAATTTGGGATCGTCAGATGAAATTCAAAGAGATTTGGGTTGTTTGTTTTGACGTTGGAGATTGCTATCATTATTTTCCTAATAATATGAATAAAAATTTTTTCTATACTCGCCTAGTTCGTTCAGTCAGGTAACTGATATATTTATTATACTAAATTAAATATTTCTCCATTTTATAATAAGTTATAATATCTCACATTTTCATAATTTAAAGGAGATTCATTAATGTATTTTATTAAAGTTTTTTCCCCTTTAATATTTTTTTGGTTATTATCTTGTTCAGAAACGAGTTTTGAATTTCAACAAAAAGCCAACTATCTTGAAAAACTACTTCAAACAGAAACAGTTTTTGATGGCGGTCCAAAGTGGGAACTAAGTGACACCAACATAAAAATTAAAGGATATAATATGAAATTTCCAATGTGGTGTGATGATAGTGGTGAACTTGAGTTTGTATATTGTGATGTTCCTCTTATATCTATAGATACTGATATGTTATCTATTCCAGATTTTTTACCGAATTCTCAAGGTTATAATAGAATGGTAAGGATAATTATAAAAGAAGAATTCTTTTTTGATGATAAATATCCAAACATATGCCGACAAGCTTATGGAAGAAGAGGGGGATTTGCAAAAACAATAAAATTTAAATCACAAAAAGCTGCATATGAATTTTCAAAAACATTACTGTTTTTAATTAATGAAAGCAAGAAAAAAGAAAAATAATTTATTACCAAACTTGAGATGCAGGTACAGCACATTAAATAAAATATAACATCACAAGTAGCGTTAAATCAGCTAACAATAAAAATCAACTTGACGCAAAATGTTCTGTTTGAAAACGAAGGTATGGTGCTCCGTATTAAAAATCTTGCGAATCCAAAAGCATGGATTTACTTATATTTTGCGCAAGTTATTTTTGTCGTTACGGCTGGCGCTTCGCACCAGCCGTAACGGTCGAGTAACCTTTGTACTGGTAAAGGTGCAAAGCGCAGCCGAACAATCGAGTCAACCAGACTCAAAACTCGCTGGTTACTCGACCGTTAGGGTGCGACACGAAGTCGTATAATTGAATGTTTGTTAGAGAGTTACCGTTCTTTAGACAAACCTGATATGTTCCTATCAGTACCTCAAGATGGCATGCTACCGTTGCGTGGACAGCGGGGTGTGAAGCCCATCTGGTAATGTACCGAAACGGGTGGAAGTCGTGAGATGGAAACCCATCCGGAAATCTCCTCCGGTTAAGGGCTAAGGTCTGAGTAATATGGTGAGAATAATCAAAGGTTCGTAAGCGTCGTCATGCGAGCATCTGACCTACGGAGATTATGATTCGCCAAGGCGAATTCGAGGTCTAAGCTGTGTTTCCTTGTGTTTACACAGGTGGTCAGGTTATCGGTCTCCTAACTGCCGATACGGAACTGTAGAGCCACCGGCGTAGAGAACCCACCTAAGTTACTCGTTGAGGTCTTTTATACGGAACGCGGCAACCCAGTGCCTTCGCCCGCCAGTTGGTGGGCAGGCTAACCGTAAGGCAAGCTGTTGGAGGTCTGGGGTGAGATGCCTTAGGAAGCGAATGCCCTGCTGTAGTCGCAGGGATACCGATTGAAATATTATCGGATCTGTAAAGATGCTGAAATCTGGCAGGTGTCTCGTCACGAGAATGTAGAATGAATCATTTTAAAATGGGAAAGCAAATGACGTCCACGTTGTTGGATGGTGCACCCGTTAGTCTTGTAGTTAATGACAGTCTATTAATATCGTGAAGTCTCGAAAGTATTGGAGACGGGAACTACGATCAGTAGAACCTTTGAGATGCTTGAGCCGTATGATGGGAAACTATCACGTACGGTTCTTAGGGGGGAATCGGGCGGCAACGCCCGTGACCTACCCGATCCCTATAAAGAAAACAATATAAAGTTCACGAATAACATAAATGAGTATTGCTGCTAAGATAAAATATATAGAATCCTTATGGAAACGAGCTCCAATATAAACTCCGATAATGAAAATATAAATATCAAAAATTCTATACATATTTTAGAAGCCGCCTCTTTAGCACTCTCAACAATATTTGGCATAATTGCCGGTATTTCTTTTGGCGTACAA
>WJKD01000407.1 GCA_014729315.1 Promethearchaeota archaeon
CTTTGAGGGAGGATAAATGTTCTATAGATTCTGGAATAGCTGTTAAATTACAGTAATACAAACCTAATCTAATAACATTATAGTTTTGAACAACGAATCCCATTTGGGTATAAGGTTCAATTTTATCAACTTTAGAAAACTTTTTTTTGGTTATTTTCTCAACCTCACCGAGAAAATTAGCTTCTTCATTAAGGATCTTAGCTCCTCTAAAGGATGTTAATTTTTCGTTCATATTCCAAAAAAACATAAAAATAAGATGTTATATTTACTCTGTTTTTGTTTCTTTTTATTTATTTCTTTTTAGAAGTTAACGCACTTATTAAACTCATAAATAAAATGTCATTTTGGTTTGTTTCTTAATAAATCCTTCAAAAGAAAAAAAATTTTAGGAATTAATAACTATTTTCAAAAGAGTATAACTTTTTATTTACAATTTGAATAATTGATCGATTATGCTTACCGACAAACAGCGAAAGCAACTTAGAAAATGTAAAACAGACAAAGAAGTCAAAAAAGCTTTCAAGCTTATTGCCTCCGAAAATCCAGATGATTATTTTCCCACTAAAGAACTTCGGAGCCTCGGGTATATGAGAAGAAAATGTGCTACTTGTGGAACACACTTTTGGACGACACACGAAAAAAGGGAACATTGCGGCGATCCGGCATGCACGGGAGGATTTAAAGTGGTTGAAGAAAATCCAGCAGGGGTCAAACTTACCTATATTGAAGTATGGAATAAGATTGTTGAGATTTTGGAACCTCGGGGTTATAAGCCCATAAAAAGATATCCTTGCGTTGCCCGCTGGAATCCTACTTCTGAATTTACCATTGCATCAATTTCAGCCTTTCAGCCCTATGTTGTGAGTGGTGAAGTAGAGCCTCCTGCGAAAAAACTTTTAATCCCTCAATTTTGTTTACGATTTAATGATATAGAGAATGTAGGAATAACTGGATCGCACTGCACAGGCTTTGTCATGATAGGACAACATTCGTTCGTTCCACCTGAAGAGTGGAATCAAGGCGAACTTTTTATGGACATGCACGATTTCATCACTGAAGGAGTAGGGCTTTCTAAGAACGAAATTACGATTCACGAAGACAGTTGGGCGGGAGGGGGTTCGTTTGGATGCTCTCTGGAATTTTTTAGCCGGGGAGTCGAATTATTTAACCAAGTTTACACGATGTTTGAACAAACCCCCGAAGGTCCCCGTGAATTAAAACTGAAAGTCCTTGACATGGGCCTTGGTCAAGAACGCGTTGCGTGGTTTTCTCAAGGAACGCCAAATATGTACGAAGCGGTGTTTCCCTATGTTTTATCAAAGCTCCGAAAAATAACGAACATCAATTTGGATTTAGAACTTTATAACGAATTTTCTAAATTTTCTGCGTACCTAAATATTGACGAAGTTGAGGATATGGACGAAGCGTGGCAAACAGTCGGGAAAAAATTGGGTCTAAGCGTAGATCTGTTAAAAGAAAAAATCTTACCTATGACCGCAATTTATTCCATTGCTGAGCACGCTCGCACATTGTTATTCGCAATAAACGATGGAAAGTTGCCTTCTAATGTCGGAGGGGGATATAACTTAAGGGTTATCTTTAGAAGGGCTATTAGTTTTATAGATAAATTCGACTGGAATGTAAAAATCGACGAGGTCTGCGCGTGGCACGCTGAGGAATTACGGGACATCTTTCCCGAGGTCTCAGACCATTTAGATGATATTAGAAAAATCTTGGAAGTTGAAGAACAAAAATTTTTCTCGACTAAGAAAAAAGCGAATAACATTCTTAAGAAGATACTCGAGAACGGCACAATTTCCACCGAAACGCTTATTGAATTATACGACTCTAATGGAATTAATCCGGATATGGTAAAAAAAGCTGCCGGAAAATATAATGTTGCGGTTAGAATTCCCGACAACTTTTATAGATTAGTTCTTGAGCGACACGAGCAATCAGAGCAGATCCACGCAACCGATAAAGAAATAGAGGTTGATTTAAGCGGAATCCCAGAAACCGAACCTCTGTATTATTATGATTACATGAAGTACTCGAATAAAGCGAAAGTTTTGAAGATATTGGACAGTATGGTCGTGTTGGATAAAACGGTAGCGTATCCTACATCTGGTGGTCAGCTTCACGATGTAGGTTATATCAACGATCAAAAATTTGAAGATGTTTTTAAACAAGGAAATTACATAATCCATGTGTTAAAAGACAAGCCAAAATTTGAAGAAGGCGACAAAGTCGAGATTAGGGTTGACCAAGAATGGAGAAAACAACTTGCTCAACATCACACTGCTACGCACATTGTCAACGCAGCTGCAAGGGATGTATTAGGGCAACACATAAATCAAGCGGGAGCTAAAAAAACGCTTGAAAAGTCGCACTTAGATATTACGCATTATGAGCAAATCTCTCGAGACAAAATCGAAAGAATCGAAGAAAGAGCAAACGAAATCGTCGAGAAAGAAATTGACCTCAATCTGGATTTTATGCCCCGTTCTGACGCAGAACAGAGATACGGAATGAACATATATCAAGGCGGTGCGGTGCCAGGAAAAAAGATTCGAATTGTTGAAATCCCCAATGTTGAAGTTGAAGCTTGTGGAGGGACGCATCTTAACAATACGGGTGAAGCAGGAAGAATTAAAATAACAAAATCTCAAAAAATTCAAGACGGAATCGTCCGATTGTCGTTTACGGCTGGAGAAGCGACAGATAAACTCGAAGAGCGGAACCAACACATACTTAATAAGCTGCAAAATCTTTTAGGTGTTGAGGAGAAGCTTCTTTTAGGTAGAATTGAAGAACTATTGAGAAAGTGGAAAAATTTAAATAAAGCTTTATCCTCTGGAAATGTCAATCCAAAGGATTTATTATTAAACTCATCTAAATCCTATTTAGACGATGATTTGTTAACTAAAATCTCGCGCGTTCTAATTACTCCCAAGAAAACCGTACCTTCAAAGGTAGAAAAGTTGTATACCGAATGGAAAGACGCAAAAGATAAAATCGATCGCATTGAAAATCTGTTAAGTGACGAGAACATTCAGAACATTCTTAAAAGCGCCACCAAATATAAAGATTATAAACTAATTTTAAAATCATTTAATTATCTCGATCAAAACGACCTTAAAAACTTGAGTGTAAAACTTCTCGACGAATCTGACGATTTAATCACTGTTTTGGTAAACCAGACCGACAAGGGATTCTTGTTGATGGGAATGTTAGGAAAAAACCCTGCGAAGGAATCAGATTTAGTCATAGGAAATTTTATTCGCGAGATTGTGAATCATTTCGGTGGAAAAGGCGGAGGAAAGAAGGATTTTGGTCAAGGATTTATTCCAAATAAAAAATTAAAAGCTACTGAAATCACAAATTATATTGAGGCTAATTTAAAAAAATAGACACACTTATCGCTCACTAATTTAAATATTTGTATTATATATTTTTCCCCTCTTATATATAGGATGATTCTTAAATTAATCAATTAAGTCGGTCCTCCTCATCTTTTAGATAATTGTTAAAAATTGATTCTGGCATAATTTCTAAGAAAGAAAATATGATTTGCTCTTTTAGGAAATGAAAAATTATTTTTATATCAAATTCATTATTTTCATGAAAGACCGTTAAGAAATTAAATCTGTAAACCATTTGTATTTACATTACCTATTAATGCCATTCGTAATAGCAAGTTAAATGGGGGCAAATTAAATCAATAACCTTTTCATTCTAGTAAAGCTAATTGAAAATCAAAAATATATATTTATTTTATTATTATGAATTTGATCATCTATTTTCGTCGGAAAACCCAATAAATACATTTCTCTTGTATATATAGATCTATATATTGCCTATATTTTATGACGGCTCAAATTTTAAATATTAAACCTTTATACTAATTAGGAAAAGAAAAAAAAAGAAGAATAGAAGGAAATTTGTAAAAATGTATGAAATTAAGAAAATAAAAAAATATGATTTTTTAGGAGAATCAACTCCAAATAAATGCACTATAGGATTTAACAATTCAAATTTAATTAAAACCATTGTTTTTGATTTAGGAGGTGTCTTTTTTACTAACGGAACTTATTACGCCGTCGACAAAATTCAAAAACAATGGAATATAAAAAATCGAAGATTAGTTGAGTTTTTTTTTGGAAACAACCCCGCAAGTGAGGGAAATTTAGTTCGTTTAGGTTTAATTACCATGGACGAGTTCGAAGACAGCGTTTCCAGAAAATTATGTATTCCAGATTCCGAGAAAAGGCTTATCAGAGAGCTATGGTTTAGTTCTTATACGCCAAATTATTTAATGGAAGATGTCGTTAAAACCTTAAGCCGCCAATATCGTTTGATCGTATTTAGTGGAAACATAAAGGAACGAATTGAGTATTTGGACGATAGATATGATTTTTTAAAATACTTTGACGAATACTTATTTAGTTACGATTATCAAATACACAAAGGCGACAAAGAGTTCTATTACGAATTGATAAATTGCGTTGACTGTGATCCTGAGAACGCACTCCTAATCGACGACAGCCAAAGCCACATTGACCATGCTGAATCGTTAGGTTTAAAAGGTATTAAATACACATCCACGGAACAAATGCTTAGCGAATTTCAAAAGTACAACATAAATATGTTTGTTAATATATATAATACTTAAAAATTAAAGTTTAAACTTTTTTTAGCGAGAATTAGCTTATGTTTTATTCTAATTTAAGAAAATGGTTGAAATAATTCAAATTTCGGATTTACATTACGGTTCAAACCATTTTCGCGAAAATCTTATGCTCAATGTCGTCGATTACATTAACGATTCTAAACCTGATCTTGTTATGTGTACGGGCGATGTTACCCATCGTGGACATTTAGATCAATATCAGAAAATCAAGAGTTATTTTGATCGAATTAACACCAAGATTCTTTGCGTGGTGGGTAATCACGATGCAAAGTATAACGGTATTATAAATTTTGAAAAATTTATTGGTCCACGGCGTTCTAAAATAGTTTTAAAGGACGAAAAGCTAGCGATTCTCGGTTTGCAAAGCGCCAAGGATGATTTTTCAGAGGGAGAACTAGGCGACGAACAACTTTCTTTATTGATCAACGAGCTTAGAAATCACTCTGGACGAAAAAAGATCTTAGCGCTTCATCATCACTTAATCGCAGTACCTTACGCAGGACGAACCAGGAGTACCTTATTAGACGCTGGTGAAGCCCTTGAAATAATTCGAATGCATAAGGTAGATTTAGTCTGTATGGGGCATCGTCACGTCCCGCATGTTTGGACGATGAATGGGACCACTTTTCTTTATTGTGGTACGAGCGCGTCTATAAAGGTTAGAGCAAACGAGGCTCCCTCCTTTAATCATATTAATATGGAAGGAGATGACCTCGAGATTAACACGATCAGTTCCGATGATTTCGAAAAATCTCTGCTTTTACGAAGGAAGGAAGAAAAAATTGAATATATCCGTCATAGAAAAGCCCGGATAGATTATTTAGTACAAGAAACATATAAAAACGAATTCGAGCTTAGACTTTTGGATCCATTAAAGAAATAACTCAATTTTTTCTGTATTGCTAATCAAGATTTTGTGAAATCTATTGAAAAATCGACGGTATTTCTATCTTAATCTCGAATTCTATTCGAAAAACTTAAATCTTGTTTCATATTGTTATGATCTAGATATTTCAAAAGCAATAATACTCATTTGGTTGATTAGAAATAGTGAAAAATTTCGTTTTAAAGCTTAAAAAAAGCCCCTATATTGTGTGGTTTTTTTTTGGATTAATTTTGTCATATTCGTGGAGCTTTTGGAGCGTTGCCATTCTCATGGGAAAAGATTGTATGACATTTCCTACCATAATATTTTACGCACTAGGCGGTATAGGCCCTTCCTTTATAGCCCTAATCTTGGTTTTTGTCCTTTACGACAAAGAACAGAAACAAGATTTTAAAGCACGAACGGTTCAGATTAAGAGGCTTGGAATTAAATGGTATTTTGTGATGTTCATTTTGGTAATTGTGCCGATTTTTCTTTCTATGTTTATAGCCTCGTTAATTTGGGACGATATTACATTTATAGAAGAACTCTCAACTTTTTCTTTCGCCGTCATGATGCCTTTTTATTTATCTTTCTTAGTGGCAGCCGTGTTAATGGAAGAATTCGGATGGAGGGGATTAGCGCTTGACCAACTTCAAGCGAACTATTCCTCATTCACCTCGAGTCTAATGGTGGGGATTATATGGTCTTTGTGGCATTTTCCCTTGTATTTTATAAAGGGAACATTTCATAATTCTTTGGGATTTGGTTCCGTTGAATTTTTTCTCTATTCGTTAGACATTATCCCTGGAGCAATAATCTATACATGGATCTATAATAATAACGACCGCAGCATCCTTTCAGCAATTATCTTTCATTTTTTGGGTAATTTCATCAGCGAAATGTTCGAGATTCAGATGAGAGTTCAATTCGTAAGGCTGTTTTTTTCAATTTCGATTGCTCTTGTTCTCGTAATCGTCTATGGAAAAGAAAATTTGAAAAATATTAAAACATAACCATTAATTCTCACTTTTACGAAATTTGAGCTAATTGATAATTGATTACGAAACCACTTTATGACAAAAGGAGTAATTCTATCGGATTAATATTATTTAATTTCCTTTTCTTAATTATTATGTCTAAACCAGAAACACCATTATTAACAGTCGACGCTGTTATCGTTTATAAGGAGAGAAATCTAATTCTGATTAGAAGAAAAAACCCTCCATATCAAGGGCAACTTGCATTACCAGGAGGATTTGTGGATATCGGAGAAACCGTGGAAGACGCGTGCGTGAGAGAAGCAAAGGAAGAAACAAATATCAATGTAAAAATTGACAAACTTATAGGAGTTTATTCTAATCCTGAAAGGGATCCTCGAGGTCATACGGTCTCAATTGCGTTTCTCTGTGTTCCACTTACAGAAAATGAGAATCCAAAAGCGCAAGACGATGCCGCAGCGTTAGAAATAGTACCTATTACAAATTTATCCTCAATAGAACTCGCTTTTGATCACAATTTAATAGTCAAGGATTCGGAGATTCTGAAAACAAAGTAATTTCCCTGCGAGCTATTAATTTATCAAGAATGTTGTAGACGTATTTCAAAAAATTTTTTAAAACAAGAGCAGCAAGGGATCCCTAATTTAAAGCGACTATGTAATTTTTTAGGCAAGGTATTCGATTCTTCGATAAAATCTATTAATCGATTTTTTAATTCAACAAGAATGGGATCTCGACTGTAATAAAAACTTTTCAAACTTTCAAAATGGTTTTTTTTCTGGCATACTGGGCAGATGGAGAAGAATTTGAGAAATTTCTGAAAAAGTTCGTCTTCTTTTGGTACGAAGATCGAAAGATTTTTCACGCGATAACTCGGCTCTAAATTTTCAATCAAATGTTTGAAAATTGCTTCTTTTGTTTTCGTTCGTTTCGATTCGTGGACAGAGGTAAAAAAAACACCGTTTAAATCGTATTCCTCCGCTAAATCTATAGCATCTTCGAAACTTACCTTGTTTTCTTTATCAGTTTTCGTCCCAATCAGGATTATGGGAAAAGTTTTTTTACTTATTTTTTCGTTATTACGAAATACCTTAATCCACTCTGGAACTTCTTGAAAAGAACTGTAATTGCTTACATCAAAAACTAGCAATCCTGCACTGGCACCCCTACAAAAAATCGGATATAAAAACTGAAAACGAGATGAAGCCTTAAGGTCCCAGACTACAAATTTATAAGAATCCCCATTATTGACAAGACATTCAATAGGTTTAAAAGAAACACCGATTTGATTAAAATCTGGTTCGCTTACATTCTTTCCAAGAATAAAAGATGTCTTACCAGCTAACTCCGAGCCTCCCAGGACGACCTTTAATTTATAAGACTTCATTTATTAATTCTTTTAAAACGAAAGTATTCATTTCTTTAAATGCAAATTCAAATTAAAAAATATTTGCTGATTTTTTTTGAAGTAGGTAATCTTATTTTCTTATTTTATAAAATGAATTTCTTTAGATATAAATGCAAAATTATTGAACTTGTTGTTCTTTAAAGTAAATGTTAAAACACACGCAGCAGGGAATCCCTAATCTCAGATGCTTGTTATGAATCTCGTCGGAAAATCGATTGGATTTATCCATAACCTTCAAAAGGCTTTTTCTAATTTTTACGATCTCTTTATCATCGCTTAAGTAGATTTTTTTCAAATAACTGAAATGATTCTTACGACCACAGAGAGGACAGCGTTCGTAAAATTTAACAAATTTATAAAATTTAGCATCGAACTGAGGTATAGTAATTCTAAAATTTGATATATTGACGGGTTTTGAAACTTTCTCAATTAAATGTCTAAAGACTTTTTCTCGTATATCGTAATTAATTGAAGTGATAAAAATTCCGTCTAAATTATATTTTTCGATAAATTCTTTGATTTCTTCGGGGTTAATCTCGTTTTTCAAGTCTCCCCTCGTACCAATTAATATTATTGGAATTTTTCCAGCGTTTTGCCTAATTATTGATATCCAGTAAGTAAGTTTCTTCAGTGATTGCTTATCGGTAGTATCAAAGCAGAGAATCGCACCTTTAGCACCCTTACAATACGAAGGATACAAGCATTTGAATTCGTCGATTCCCTTTAAGTCCCAAATCTGCAGGAGGCAGGAATGTTTCTTGTCGATAATTCCTTCTATTAATTTAAAAGAAACGCCGAGCTGCAAGAAATCCTCTTCGCTAAAGGGATTAGAGGGTCCATTTAAAAAAGTGGTTTTCCCGCTTCCACTAAAACCTCCACAAATAATCTTAAGTATTAAATTAGACTTTGGCGATTACGACACCTAATTAAAGGTTCTTTATAGTTATTTTTTTGTTTTCCTTCTAAAATATTAAAAAAATACTTGAATTAAAAAATATTTTGTTTTAACTTATTGATCCTTAAATGAAATATCTAAATTCAAATAATTCGATATAGTATTGTCAATTAAACTATGGAAATTAACATAAAAAAAAATTTCTATCTTCATTTTGAATTTTTATTCTCTAATTTTTATAACTGCTTAATTTCATATAGATTATTAAAAGAATCCCTAACAAAATAATAAAATCCTTCTCTGTTTTTTCTCGGAACTTTAATTGTTATGAAGCCCAGTGAATTTGCTTTTTCAATTAATTTTTCCACATTCTCAACTAACCAACACGAATGCGTAAATCTATCTTTAGCATTTTCCTTGGAGTCTGTGATTATAACCTCCACCGCGAGGTTCTGAGACTCGTATCTTATAAAAGCATGTTTTTGGGCAATTCCAAAGAATGCCTTCATCAGTGCTGCTTCCACATCAAAATTTCTGATTTTTTTCATTCCTAGTAAATCTATAAAAAACCTATCAGCATTCTCCTCTGAGTTAAAAGCAACGGCTATGTGTTCAATTTTCATATGATTTCAAATTTCCTTTAAGTGATTATATATTTTAATAAAGATTTATCTATTATTTATTTAAAGTAAATAGTCGTAATTAAATGAAAAACATCGATGTGACTTAAAAAAATGGAAACACACGAAAAATTGAGAATTGTTGCTGGCATATTGTTGATAATCTCAGCAATAACCCATGTTTCTCAAATATATTTTTACGGGACTGATTGGCATACTATTGTCGCGGCAGTATATGGAGCAAGCTACGCAATATTAGGTGGCTTTTTAATCTATTATCGCAAGAATAAGCTAATTACCTTGCTTTGTATCTTTTTACCAGCTATTGGCGGCAGCCTAGGAATGATTAGGTTTTTTACCGTGGTTATTCTCGAAGGAATTTATAACTTTTTCATAATATTCCATGTGATTGTTGATATTATCGTTGTTCCAATATGTATTTATTCTTATTTCAAAATAAGAAAAGAGGACTAGTTTTAACTATTATTTTTTCTTTTATCCTTTTTATTAATTAAAGACGATAATCTTCTATTATACCTCATAATAGTCAGACTTAATCGAGCTAAAGGGGATGAGGTTAATGAGTTGAGCAATAGCCATTATAAGAAAAACTATAAGAAAATTCCCCGCCACGCTAAGTAAAATTGCTGCTAAAATCAAACCGATCGTATTTCCTAAATTGGATAACGAATTGCAGAATGCAAAATATGTTGAATCGAATTCGGGATGTTCTCGGCTCATCGCTGCCGCAATAGGAGAGTATGAGGAATGTCGAAACCCAATTCCAGTACCTATTATAAAAGCGATAATAAAGAGACCCGCTATATTCTCGGTTAAAAATAGCAAGAATATTGAAATTGCTAAAAAAATCATCCCGAGATAAACTCCGAGCTTTCGAGATTTAACATCTACGAACCATCCCATTACAATAGAGCCAATCACAATTCCCCCGCTAACCAGCAGTGAAATAAAGGATTGATAGAAGAACGCTTGGTTGCTACTCCTTCCAGCAATGCTTAATGCCATCTGATCAGATTTTACGATACCTAATTGAATTAAGATAAACAAGGAAATAAAAAGAAGTATAACCCCCTCGCTAATCGCATTTAATAAAGCAAAAGCATATGTCTTGAAATCCTCCTTTTTTTTAAACATCTCTTTCAAATTTTTAATAATATATATTTTAGGAATTGAAAGGGGCTCTTTTATTAGTAATATAGTTATGGCACTAATTATCATTGCGATTCCAAGAATATAAAATGTGGACTCGATGTTTGTAAAAATATTAAAAACTACCATAAACGCTAAAATAGGCCCTCCGCTAATTAGCCCCACGCTTCTAAAACCCCATACTAATCCTTGGACTCTTCCTAATCTTTCGTGAGGGCAGATGTCAAGTATTAAACCGTCAAGAGCCGTATCTGCCATCATCACACCAATGTTAATTATAAGTCCACATATCATAAAAACAAATATAATATTTCCTAAACTGACTAACACAGGTAATAAAATCCAAAATAATCCCGAAGTCATAACTGGAAATAATATCCAAGGTCTCCTTCTTCCTAATTTTTTAACGGCGAATTTATCGCTTAAGATTCCATAAAGTAGCTTTATAGCGGAGCCGATCATAATTACAGAAGCAATAAAGGAAATCTCGCTTGCAGTAATTTTTCGACCCGTTTGGGACGCTAAAGACAACAAATAGATTGGAATGATTACGGTAAACATTGAATTCGTGAATCCTTGGAATAAATAGTTAATGCTAAATAGCGTTGTATAATACTTTTTATATTCTATTTTCTCTTTTTCTTCAAGCATTATAAATTCCTTCTGGATGTTTACGAAAATATTAAAAGAACAAATAAAATGATGATAGATCCTAACAACAATAGTATAATTGATAGAAATATTTTAAAATCTACTCTTTCATATATCTTTAACTTTCTTAACTTTTCAAATCCCCTGCATAACTCGATGATATTGTCTTTCTGGTCGTTTCTGAATACATATCTCTCGGTGGGGTATAAATGTTGCCCATTTTTACGGGAAATCTCAAAAATTAATGGATCCCGAGTGGGATAAAGAATTTCCGATTTTCTAAAAGGACTTGTAAATCGATTAAGAGTCAAATAATCCTCTTTTTGACTTATCTCAAATTCGATCCCTTGAGTTATTAATCTTGTGTTGGTTAAAAAGCCTGGATAACCGCCATAATGACCGGCTATTTTCTTCCAATATTTTTTTTTAAATTCTTTAGGTGGTCTGTAATTATTTTCTATTTTTGTTAAAACTTTTAAGAACCGATTTCTTATTCGCAAGCTTGTTCGCGATTTCAAACTTTCTCCAAGATTACAGGAAATACATAATCCCAAATTTTCTTCTGGTAAAAGTGAAAAAGCTGAATTAAATCCGCTTACACCCCCTGTATGTCCAATTATCCTCATCCCATTCATATTATATAAGCGAAAAACCAAACCGAGAGCAAATAAATCTTTTAATTTCTCGTGTGCGAAATAATGAGGCTCTAACATTAAATCAAAAGTTTTTGGTTTTAGCAAACGACCCCTTGGATACTTTCCTTTATTAAGTAATACTTGTCCAAATTTTATCATGTCATTGATAGATGAAACTAAAGCCCCTGATGGTTTGATAATATTGTTCCATCTTTTAGCTCTAATCAAATTCCCTTTTTTATATTTATATCCTAAGGCTTCGTTTGGTTGGATTCTTTTACTTCGAATTAAATCACTACGATTCATTCCGATGGGGTCAAATATTCTCTCAATTATGATTTGTCTAAAGTCTTGACCGCTCCATTTTTCAACGAGATATCCCATCATGGAGATACCTATGTTAGAATACGCATATTTTAATCCCGCGGGGGACGAAGGATACACCGGTAAATCGTGTAAAGAGCTTAAAGGAGGAATCTCCCCATCTTCGTAAGTTATTAGCCGAAATCCCGATTTAAAAATGTCTTTAAAATGTCTTAATTCTCCAATACCCGCCGTATGCGTAAGAATATGACGGAAAGTAATCTCGGGCCAACCTTTTTTTATTATTATTTTGCCGTGAGGAAGAAAATCGTTCACAGCATCATCCAGACTAAACTTTCCTTTTTCCCAGAATTGCATGAGGAGGATTATTGTGAATAATTTTGTTATGGATCCTAACATAAAGGTTGTATCCAAATTCACGGGAGCGTTCTCGCCCTTGCTAAGATCATAAACACCATATCCCTCTCCGAAGATTGTTTCTTCTTTATTGAACACTCCTAAAGCTAGCCCAGGTGGCTTTGATCTTACTAATTCTTTGTCGATAATTCTCTTCAAAATATTTACTCGAATGTTCACCATGAGGCAGTATGGTTTAATATCTATTTGAATTTTATCTAAAATTTTTTCAAATTCAATAAACTTAAAATTGTTATATAAAGATAATCTTCTCCCCTCACATTAAGTTTTTCAGAAGCAAACATTAATAATTTTTGATTTCTTGTGAGATTTCATAATTTTTGCTAAAAATTATTTTATTCAAATAATTCTGTTTAATTAAATTAATGACTTTTTTTTAGAGTAAAAATGTCAGAAAAAAAATCAGATTTAATCGAATTAGAGCAATATCATCATTCTAAATTATTTGTTAAAAAAGATTTCGTGATTACTAAAGGTAAGGGCGCGCTTCTTTACGATAATACAGGAAAGGAATACATCGATTGTGTGGGAGGACATGCTGTGTTAAATATTGGACATAGCCATCCTAAATATATAGAAAACATGAAGAAGCAATTAGAAAAAATTGTCATGGTTCCACCTGATTATCCCGTGGAAGAACGAGCTAAGTTGCTGGAAAAATTAGCTCAAATAACCCCTAATACCTTAAATCAAACTTTTCTTTGTAATAGTGGAACAGAATCAATCGAAACTGCTTTAAAGCTTATCCTCGCAAAAAATCGGGAAAAGAAAAAACCAGAAGTAATTGCCTTTAAAAAAGATTTTCATGGAAGGACGCTTGGATCATTGGCTATGACTCATAATATGAAATATAGAAAACCTTTTTTATCCTGGCTCAGTCCAAATGTCAATTTTGCGTCTTTTGGAGATATTGATTCCGTTAAAGAATTAGTAAATGAAAACACTGTTGCTATCTTTTGCGAATTAGTTCAAGGAGAGGGTGGAATTTATCCTGCACCAGATCAATTTCCTAAAGAACTGAGAGAACTTTGTGACGAGAATGATTTAACTTTTGTAATTGACGAAGTCCAAACTGGTTTTGGTAGGACTGGTAAAATGTTCGCGTTTGAACATTACGGTGTCGTTCCCGATGTGTTATGCTTAGCTAAAGCTATAGCAGGGGGGTTACCAATGGGAGCCACTATCGCAAATGACGATTTATTTAACGAGATGAATGTTGGTGAACATGGGACGACTTATGGAGGAAATCCATATGTTTGTGCTGCGGCTAATACAACAATCGATATTATTATGGAAGAAAATCTCGTAGAAAATTCCGCAAGACAAGGAAAAAGAATAATCAAAGATATTTTAGAGTTTAAAAACAAAAAAGCCAAAAAAATTAGAGATGTAAGAGGGCTCGGGTTGATGGTAGGCATAGAATATCGTATAAGAGTAAGGGATATGATTAAAAAAGCAGAAGAATCAGGTGTTATGTTTCTCAATGCGGGTCTCACTACAATTAGGTTACTCCCTCCGTTGGTCTTAAACGACTCCCAAGTTGATAAGATTTTGGAAGTATTGCATGATATTTCGTCATAAATCATTATTTAAACTATTTTTTCTTCTTGCCATTTAAAATTATATAAACTTCAATACATATTTTGTAATTAAATTTTTATTTGTTTATATTAAATAAATTTTTATACTTCTAAGGTCTAATTAGGTTTGATTATTCATGACGAGCATACATGAAAAAGAATTCCAACAAAGATTACTTCAGGTGGTTAACAAACTAGTGGGAATAGCTAATACTCAAAGTACGCGATATAAAAGTAAATGGGAAGAGTATTTAGGAGCAATTAATAAAGAACCATATATCGTTCGGAGATTAATATTAGATAAACAAAAATTCATTGACGATCTTAAATATAGAGTTGATTTTCTAAAACACCTCGACGACGCTATTATAGACGGTTTTTATACGATTAAATCTTTATTGGAGACTCTCTATCGGGATTATTTTGATTCTGATTTTTCAAAGAAAAGCTTTAAAGACGAAGAGCAGTTGATTCTTAAATATTATATTGCTAAGGAGATTTTAGGAAATCTTATACAATACAATAAAATGGACCATGAGACAGTGCCTCTAAAATATAATATAATGGCACGCAATTACTTATTGATAAAGTTAAGTGGCCTCACCGATGAAGAAATATTGGAAAACATGAAAAAACTGAATATAGATGTGTCATTAGAAAAACTCCATGAGCTCATGAATAAAGTTGAGAACGATGGGATTATTAAAAAAACCGTACAAGATGGGGGAACGATTTTCTATACTATAAATAAAGAAATAAAATTGTCAGATTCTCTTAAGAAAAAATACAATAATCTTTTAAGACCCGTAGTAGAATGGCCTACTCAATTTTGGAGGAGTTTTTATAACTTGCGAGAATTAAATGTTTCTATTGAAGATGACTGTAAGTTTAAAGATTTTTTACAAAAGGTGCTGTCTAAATCTGCGATACAAGGTTTTTCTGCTGCAGATTTTGTAATAAAGAATTTAAAGAAATATTATGAGAAAATCTTAAGAGAAACATCAGAATAAAATTAGCCTTATAAATTTTGAATATCCATTTTATCGGTTAAGAATAAAAAATTAATAAATTTATAATAATTAAGGTAAAGTCATATCAACATTATGGAAAACATTTTTGAGGGAAATTCGGCAAAGGAGTCAATCCTAAAAATCTTTAGATTTTTTATAAGGGATGTCAAATTCTTCTAATATAGGAATAAGATGTTTCTTTTCCGCTGAGTTAGTTCCTTTCCAATCAATGATAAAATAATCTATTTTATTTTCGTTCTTCTGAATGATTTGTTCGATAAAAGATTTGTCTAAATTTTGAATATAATATTTTGGACATATGTGCGATACTGCAATATTTGTTTCTTTCAAGATTTTTTGAAATTGAGGTGCGTAATGAGTTCCACCAAATCCGATCGCTAATTTTTGATCTCTATTTTCTTTAAGTTCTTCGTATTTAACTATAGTTTCAGTCATCGCATCTGCTACGATAATTCCCGCCTCAGTATCGTCCCATTGCTCTGGGGCACTCCCAAGTTCCATAAAGATAATTGGTTTTTCAAGATTGGTTGGACCGTGATGTGAAACTTCGAGGTCTACAGAATAACCTTTTACATTACGAATCGATTTCTGTTCCAATAAAGACAAAAAAGCTGCTTTTATCATAAGAGCGTTTGAATAAGAAACTTCTTGACTTCTGCCACCGAATTTTGTATCTCCACTCCAAATACCCGTTGTATGAGTTAAGAAAGCAGGTTTTGCTGTTTTAGATCGATGGCGACTTGCAAAAATTAAAAAATCAGGATTAATATCTGATTTATCTAACTTTAAATCGTTTAAAAAAATCAGTCTTTCGTTGGTAAGTCCTAAATATACTTGACCTTGTAGGATTTTATTTTTTTCTCTTTCTGAAACAAAACCATCAAAAATAAAAAGAGAATGATTGTGCCAAGTTAGCTCTGTTTCTTTAAAACGGCAGCTTTTGGAACTTAACAATTTATCACGAATGTTCATTGAGGCCTTATCTTGGGACGAAGTAATAATAAGATAATCAGTCATATTAGATTCTGTTTATTTTAAATCCATGAATAGATTTAATTAATTTATAGAATGAAATATTGAAGTTAAATTCTTTTTTTCATGGGCCAGTAGGTTTCACAAATATAAGCTCCGATACTCTTGGAATAGAAATATGCTGTATCAATTTCCACCCATAAAATTTTTGCATAAGTATGTCCACAATTCTTTAAATCCCATAAGCACCAATTAAGCAGGAGGGATCCTATTCCTCGACCCCTCGAATTCTTAGAAACTCCAGTAGGTCCAAAACTACCTGGAAAATGGATAGAATGAGATGCCCAACCTAAAATTTTGTTACTGTTCTTATCTAGTGCGATAAAGGTACTGATTGGCTTGTTCTGAAAAGAAATATCAATTTCAATAGGCCAAAAACTTAATTGATACAGTTTTGGCATAAAAGAAATGGGTACAAGCTCTTCCTTGTCGTTATTTGTCGCCCTTCTAATTTTTATATTACCTAATTCTTTAGGGGGTGTTTTTTTAGAAATTTTCTCTAAATCTACGCATAGGTTTAATCTTTCGTTGAATCGTTCAAAACCAAATTTTTTTATGAAAAAAAATGCTTCGGTGTGTCTTGGCTCGAGTCCGGGAAGCC
>WJKD01000408.1 GCA_014729315.1 Promethearchaeota archaeon
CTTCTATTATTAAAGCTCCGGTCAAATCTTCGAATTTTTTCTTAACTTCGGGCGGTAATGGAGCTCCACCGCTTATACATGCTTTTAAGGTGGTTAACCTTCCTTTTAACTTGATAGAATCAGGATCTTGATTAATTAAATTCCAAAGCGTTGGAACACCAGGTATATAAGTTCCTTCCTCTTTCATCATTACTTTTAGTATTTTTGACTTTTTTTCCGGAGGAGCGGGAAACAATATCAATTTATATCCTGCTGATACTCCTAAACTCATTCCAGTTGATATCCCAAACACGTGAGCAAAGGGAACTACTAATCCAACGCCACCTTTGCCGTGTAATTTTTTTGTTTCGGGTAGCTGATTTTCGATCCACGCGAGCCCTTGTTCAGCGTTGGCAGAGAGATTAAAGTGAGATAACATTACTCCTTTTGGAACACCCGTTGTTCCTCCCGTGTAAATTAATGTAGCTACATCCTTCTTGGGATCAATTCTTACCTCCGGTATGTTTATTGGTTGGCCGCTATTCAAAAGATCTTGGAAAGTATAAATTGGTGTATTTTGTACTTTTCCAGTTGGCCAATTCTTCATTCGAGGGATCTTTCCTAACGCTTTGCCTAAAACGGCCTTAATCTTTGGCAAATATTCAGATATTCCTGTTAATATTATTCCCTCTAACGATTTCATTTTGCTTAAGTCCTTGCCATCCAAGTAATCTTGATATAATATATCCAAAATAATCAAAAATTTGCTACTCGAATCGTTTATTTGGTAAACAATCTCAACGTATTTATGAAGCGGTATAATTGGATTTACAGTTGCCCCTAATCGCTGTAGTGCATAGAAGGCGACAACAAATTGAGGAATATTCGGCGTATCTATTGCTACGATGTCTCCTTTTTTAACTCCTAATTTTGCTAGTGATGTTGCAAACTGATTGGCCATGGTATCTAGTTCCTTGTAGGTACATCTCCACCCTTCAAAATATATCGCATGCGAATCTGGAAATTTTTGAGCGGTATTTTTTAAAATCTCTCCAATCGATCTTATCTTATAATCTATAGTTTTCGGAACTTCTTCTGGCCAAAAGTCGTACCAGTATTTCTTTACTTCGTCTTCTTCTCCCATTTTTTAAATCACTTCATATTGTAGATTTTTAACTAATGATAATGTGAGTCATCTATATAAAAACATTATATGAAAAAAAATAATCATTGTAAAGAAAATTAAATTACATACTTTCCGAATTTATAAGTTCTGATCAGTTTAATTAAAAACAATAGAAACAATTATTGTACCAATGAAATATAATGGTTTGAATATCAGAAAGGATGCGCCTTCCTTTAAGATTAACGATATTGAAGACAATGAGATAGGCTTAGACGACTTATTAACCAATTATAACGGCTTAATGATTGATTTCTTTAGAGGAATTTGGTGATCTCACTGAGTTGAGCATTTAAAATTGCTTACGGAGAACTTCGAAGTACTAAGAAAAATGAACATAAATTTAATCTCTATCGCTATGGAAAGCCCCAGAAAGATGAAAAAATTAAGTGAATCGATCAATACACCCTTTCCTTTAATAGTCGACCGAGCTGGGACAATAACTAAAGCCTACGATGTTTATTTCGATAAAAATCATCCAGATTTCTCGCGAATCAAAACAGAACACGCTATTCCCGCAAAATTTCTCATTAACCAAGAAAAGAAGATTGTTTGGAAGCTAATAAACCCTGACCAGAAAAGACCCTCGATTAAAGATCTAAAGGACGCCATTCAAATAAATTTGTAAAATCGATATTTAGGAATGATTCTTGCGTAAAAATTTTAGACGCAAGATGACCACCCTCGCATGGGTTAGATTATTTCCTAATAATCTAATGATCGAAGAAGTTTTTAGCTTCTTTTTCGGATTTGAATGTTTAAAAACAATTAAATCGTACTAATAAATGGAAATTTTTTTTCAATTATTAGAAAAATAAATTTGTAATTAATATTTTAGAAAGTAAAATGAATGAGCAAAAAAAAGAGTCTTACGAAAAGCATGGTAATTTAGAAATTCATTCTTATAGCCTCTCGCAAGGGCTAATTAATTTTCATGTCGGAGCTTTTGGTGCATACGTATTTTTCTTTTACGAAACAGAGATATTGTTGAATGTAATACTTTTAGCTTTAGCGATGACTATTTACATTATTTGGGATGCGATTAATGACCCGCTGTTGGGAAATATTACGGATAGAACTTATAATTTCACGAAAAAGTGGGGCAGGCGATTTCCGTGGGTTTGTATAGGAGTCTTCCCTTGGGCAGTTTTGTATATTTTCATTTTTACAACTCCCAATGTTGAACCAGCTACGGAAGGTTGGGTTATATTTGTTTATTTAATAATTATTCTTGTTGCTCACGACACATTTTACACAATATGGAACGTAAATTCAGAAGCACTCTTTCCCTTTAAATTTCCAAATCTAAAAGAACGCAGGAAGATTTCAGGCACTAAAGCGTTTTGGGGGATTATAGGACTAGTACTAAGTATAGTTGTTCCTCCGTTATTCATTGAGTATGGCAACATTCAATCTTACATCAATCAAGCTATAGCGCTGACGATAATTGCTGTGATTATTGGAATATTAATGCTACCCGGTCATCGGGAAGATAAATCTTTAATTGAACAATATTTAAAAACAAGAGAGGAAAATCAGAAATCCATTCCATTCATTAAAGTCTTTACAGACGCTATTAAAAAAAAGAATTTTATGTTAGTTGTTGGACTACACTTTGCCTATTCTATTTTAACGGGTTTATTAATTGGTTCAATGAATTATTTGCTCAAATATAATTTAAGGGAGGATCCTTCAGCGTTTATATTAGTAATGGGCGCTTATTTAGTAGTCAGCTTACTGACAATACCCATTTGGATCAAAGTGGCACATAGAATTAACGATAATAAAAAGATGATTGTAATAGGAGGCTTATCAATGGGTTTAGCTACCTTACCACTTTTGTTAGTTAATTCTCTCTTGTTTTTAATTATTATGGGAGCGTTAATTGGATTAACAGGAGGTATATATTTTGTAATGCAAGACGCGATATTTGCCGATGCCTTAGATGAAACAGTTGTTTTAGACGAAGAAAGGAGAGAAGGAACGTACTTTGGTATAAAGTTTTTTATTGGACGTTTTTCTGGTGTATTTGTGTTCGTTTCAATTGCCTTGGTCCATATATTAACCGGCTTTAATCCTTCGATCTCTAGCCAAACTCCGTTAGCTCTTTTCGGAATTCGTGTACACCTTGCTTTGATTCCTGGCATAGCATTAATAATAGGATCACTTCTCTTTTGGAAATTCTACGACATTACACCCAAGAAGTCTGAAGAAATCCAAAATCGGCTGAACATACTTAAAGTATAGGTCCTTAAATTAAATTTTTCAGAAAAATTTTTAATTTAATGGTAATAAAAAATAATGTTAATCTTAAAACCATCCCTTATTGTTAAGAGCGCACGCGATAAGCTTAAATAGGAGTTCTATTGAAAATCGTATTTTAATAAGCAGTTATATCTTTATTTTAAAAGATAGGAGTTATTAAATTTTAAATAAGTAAACTCAATTTAATGACTCAATATTTATATAAGGGAATTCTTTATTTTCTCTTAGAAAACGCGTTTAAATTAACTAAAAATTTATTATAAAAGATCATACTAATTATTTATTCAAGAGAAGTAGATAATGATAAGGAAGAGAGAATATTACCGTATTTTAGGACTTTCTAACGGAGCTTCTAAAAATGATATCAAAATTGCGTATCGTAAGTTAGCAAAAAAATATCATCCTGATTTTAACAAAGGAGATCCCAACGCGAGTAAGAAATTTATGAAAATACAAGAAGCATACGAACAGCTGAGTAAACAAGATATTGGTTTGTCTCACAATTTTTTTGATTTTCCATCATCTTATTATAACTTCTCAAGTTCAAATGATTCAGATATATTTACCGTGGAAAAGTTTTTTCAATCAATGTTTAACGGTTTTAATCGACCAAGTATGAAAAATCCTTCTCCTTTCGTTGATATAAAAAGAGACCTATATAAAAAGCGGATCAATCAATTAGTAAACTCATTTGAAGAGTATGAACAAAAATTTCGAGATATGATACGCAAAATCTTCAGAAGTATGTGGTAAACTGAGAATTCTTAACTTCTTTTACAAAAATTCAAATTATTGCAAATATATCGCATAAAATACTAACTAAAACTACAAGTATAAGTTATAATGTGGAATAGTGTAAAAAAAAATTAATTTAATTAAAAATATGAGAAATTATTCCTTTCTTAATTCTCGCCTTAATATTTTTCCCACAACGCTTTTGGGTAATTCCGGGATAAATTCAATTATTCTTGGATATTTGTACGGACTTATATTTTCTTGGCACCATTCCATCATTTCCTTCTCAGTAATCTTTCCTTTATATTCGGGTTTTAAAGAAATATATGCTTTAATATTTTCTCCGACTTCCGGATCCTTCTCGCCTACAACGCCAACCTCGTTAACTGCAGGATGCATGTAAATAAGATCTTCCACTTCTCGTGGGAACACTCCGTGTCCCTTGTACTTAATCATGTCTCTTTTGCGGTCCTTTATGTGTAAATATCCGTCTTTATCGATACAGCCAATGTCTGCTGTGTAATACCATACTCGTCCCGAGGAATCTTTTCTCAAGGCGTATTCAGTGTCTTTTGGTCTACCTAAATATCCCAACATAACTTGGGGTCCGCTACCGCAAATCTCACCTATATATTGCGGTTCCTCTGCTCCACAATCTTCGCAATTTTCTTTTGGACATTGCTTTAAAACCTTAGTGCCTTCGTCGGGATCAACAATTTTGATATAGGTGTCGGATACGGGAAAACCTACCGTATTTTCTTTATATTTATGAAAGGGGGTTGCTGTTAAGATTGGGCTTGTCTCAGACATACCGTAACCTTCGATTATTAAAGACCCCGTTATGCCTTCAAATTCCTTTTTCACTTCTAAAGGCAACGCCGAAGCCCCGCTTAAACAAGCTACGAGACTATCGAGTTTTCCCTTGTATTTAGGAGCGTTAGGATCCTGATTCACCTTATTCCAAAGCGTGGGGACTCCAGGACCAAAAGTCGCTCCCTCCTTCATGATAACTTTTAAAAATTGAGACATTTTATCAGGAGGTCTCGCAAAAAGGATAGATTTATAGCCCAAAGACACTGCAAGATTAAGGCCTACTGATAATCCAAAGGAATGAGCCATCGGCAAAATAACAAACATCCCCCCGTTTCCATAAAATTCTTCAAGTTGGGGTAATTGGGATACCGCCCAGATTTCGCCTTGTTTAGCATTGACCACGAGGTTATAATGCGATGTTTGAACTCCTTTAGGAACGCCGGTGGTTCCTCCCGTATAGATAAGTACTGCGGTGTCTTTTTTAACATCAATATTAACCTTGGGAAGGTTGATGGGGTCTCCATTCTCTAAAATTTTTTGAAATTTAAAAAAATCTACTTCTCCGACTTTTGTTGGCCATTCTTTCATTCTCGGAACCTTCCCTAATAAAGTTCCTAACACCGCTTTAATTTTGGGTAGATACTCCGCGACACCGGTTAAAATTATACTTTTAAGAGTAGGCATTTTATTCAAAGGTTTTCCTTTGAGATGTTCCTCGTAAAGAGAGTCCAGAATAATCAACAGCTTGCCTTTTGAATCGTTGACTTGATGCACAATTTCCACAAATCTATTTAGCGGAATAACTGGATTGGCTATTGCTCCGATTTTTGTAATGGCGTAAAAAGCAATCACAAATTGGGGGCAATTCGGAAGGTCTATAACGACAACATCACCTTTTTTTATTCCCATTTTTGACAGTGCTGTTGCAAATTGGTTAACTGAAGCACTTAATTCGTCGTATGTACAACGCCATCCTTCAAAATACAAGGCTTCGCTTTCGGGATATTTTTTAGCAGTTAC
>WJKD01000409.1 GCA_014729315.1 Promethearchaeota archaeon
ATTAAAAGGATCATCCCAGTTTATAATTTCTGAAGGTCTTAAATAATGACAACCGTAATGTACAGCTACTTTAAAGCCATCTAATGGTTTAATGACATTTTCCCTAATTTTATCGAGGTTTTCGTAGAGAACTTCGGCAAAATGTTTAACATTAGTCGATCCATCATATCTTTTTCCGACTTTTTTTAAAATTGCATTAACTTGAGTTTTCAAGCTCTCTTCTTTATTAATATGAAAATTAACACCTTTTAAGGTTTCCACGCAACCAGAACAAAAGGATATTATACCCCCATTATTTTTATTTGATAAACTCAGATTTCTGGCACCTAAAGCCAGCCAAGTGTTTCGGTCTATTTGCTCTACACCTGTAGGGTCTGGACAACAACTAAAACTATCTACATCGTTTAATTTGATATCTAACTTTTCGAATATCTTCCTCGAGGACACTTCTAAAAATGGCAAGCGTGCTGGTATGACGCAACCTAAAAACAAATCGTATTCCATGTCTTATTTCAACCCCTTCGATATTTTATTTTCAAATCTAGTTTTCTCGAATATCTTACTCAATTCCTTTATTGGAGCAGTTTTAACCATAGGTAAAGCCATTTTCTGTCTTCGAGTTTTAATTGCATTTGAATAGGGAATCGCTATTCCGTCCTTTAATATAGCCTCAGCTTGGGACAAAAACGCTTCCGGTAATTGACCTTCTTCAAACGACTTGTTTTTAAGAATAATAAAAATTTCTGTTAAATCCACCTTCTGGGGGCACACTTCAACGCACTTCTGACAAGTGGAGCATAACCATATACTTGAATCTTGAGAAGTTATTAATTTTTCATGTAGTCCTAAAAGGGCCATTTCAATTATCATTCTTGGATTGTATTTTCCGTTAGTCAGCAAAGCAACGGGACAAGCTCCCGAACAAGTAGAACATTGATAACAATAGCTTAAAGAAGCATTTTGTTTAATTATTTCGTTTCTAAAATCAAAATCTATAGTCAGCATTTATCAACACCTCTATTCTAATTTTTTTTCCTTTTTCTAATATTTGAATAGGAAGTGAACTGGTGCTTATCGGCTTCTTTAACACAATGACGATGTTCTGAAAGTAATTTGAGGTTATTCTTTACTTTAGGATTTATTTAAGAACCTAATTGTTTTTGCAGGTCGATAAAAATTGGAATTTCCTCGTTTTCTTTCCCAATTACCACTTTCAATATACCATTCTCAATTGAAGTAGAGATTGGACGAACTTCTTCGGATTTTGCTGGTTTTTTTAATCCTCGTTTTGTTTGCATCTTTAAACATGTCCTCCGCTCGTCGTATAAATCACATCTCGAGCAACAGAATCCAACAGGCATGTATCCGACTATTGAACATTTTTCATAATTTTCACAATTACAGTTATTACACATCGATTTTCTACCTCACTGGACTACGGAAAATCCTCTAATTCGCTTTCTGAAAGTTTACTTTTTACTCCAAATGCCTCTCTTAGCATCTGAATCTCTTTAGATACAGATTTCATTCTCGTTATCGTTTTATTTTTCGAATTTAGACAAGTTCCTTTCCCGTCATAATATTTACAATTAGGACAGCAGAATCCTATTGGAATATTTCCGACAATTGAACATTTTTCGTAATTTTCACAATCACAATAATTGCACAATCTATTTTCCTCCTAATCTAAATAGGTAATTATTTTTTCTTCTGATCGAGTATAGTTCGGCGATTTTAAGCAGAACGATTTGGGCAAAACGTGAGATTTTGGTCGTTGCAGTCTTGGCTTTGGAGTTCTGGGGATTTTTTGTTTGACATTTAATACATTATAAGGACAGGTGTGATCAGAATCGTATCTTACGCATTTTTCGCAACAGAATCCATATGGTTGATAGCCAACAATAGAACATAATTCAAAATTTTCGCACTCACATTTATTACACATTTTATTTCACTTCCGAAAATGTAAAAATCTTTTACTAGTAATTAAATTATTCCTCTATCTATTTAAATCTTCTGATCGATCCGCGACATTTTTCTCTGTTCTTTTTTGTTTTTTCGACTTTTCTAAAAGAGTTTTGTATATATAGGGATTTTGTGATTCTTTTCGTAATGATTTTTGCGATAAATGTAGTTTTCTAGTAAGAATTGAAGGTTTGATCACTCTTTTCTATCACATTTATCAGATAGTGAAAATATGTCGGTTAATATTTCGATCACGATCGTGACTTTATCAATAATTAATGATTTGGGAAAAGTTAGAATTATTTATAGTAGAAAACCGACTATTTATTTTGATTAATTATTCAAAAAGAATCTTTTTCTTATTAATCGATTCTATAATTAAAATTAGTTGTTAAAGTGATATTTAAGAGACCAAGATCAATTAATTTGTGATAAAGTAAGTTTGATCTATTTCGATCATATTCTTCTAATTTTTTTTTTTTAATACTCTCTTTTTTATACAAGTCTGACTGATCGATATTGATCATTATGCCCTTGGTCTTGCACTAATCCAAACATTTTTAACAAAGATATTAACAATATATTACAAATAATAAAATTTTATTCAAATTAAAAAAAAAAAGACCGAGGTGCGTAAATATAGCATTTTTTTTAGTGACATTTACATATCCCGCAAATAAAGCGAAAGAAGTAGGGAAATCCTTTTTGTCTGGAAAGGCACCAAACTTACCAGAATATATCAAACAAGAAAAAGTATTTGTCATGCTTGACGGGGAGATTAAAAATTACGTGATCTACGAAGTTGAGGACGAGAAATCACATCTGGGACTCATTGCCATAACGCACAGATTTACAACGTATTTCAATATTAAAGGCTCGAACTTTAAAATTGAACATTTAATGACCACGAGAGAAGCGTTACCTTTAATTGGCTTAGGCTAAAGTATATTTTCCTTTTTTTTTTTAGAATACTTTCAATTTTAATATTCTTATCGAATCTGACTCGATTATTTCCAATTACTTGTCTAGATATTCGGATAACTCCTTATATCTAAGATAATAAATGGATTTCAAATCGAAACACAACTCTTATAAATGCTATTTATGTCTTAATTTGTGATTTTTTAATTCTTATACAAAAAAGTGAAAAGAGTATAATAGATCTGACCTGAACTTATGACAAAATTAACGAAAGAGATGTTAGCGCGAGTCCCGAAAGATTGCGAAATTTGCGGGAGCGTTCGTATCGAGTATTGGGACGAAGACGAGGAGGAATTCATCTTTCGATGCATTGATTGTGGAACCTATTATCCAATCCCTTTTGATAATAGCAAACTGTATTATGACTTCCCATTTTGAATGAAACTAAATAAAGTTAAAAAGATGAAATTGCTCATTAATAAGCTAGGTGGTTAAAACTTAAAATCATTAAAGAGAGAAGATTAAATTTAAGATAAAAAGTTAAGTTTCAGGATTAAAGAACCTATCACTTAGTTTTTAAAGGACCTATTTCTTTAATTGTTTCCGTGAATTCGGTAATAACTTCAGCAAATCTTTTTCCTTCGGAAGCGCTTACCCATTCTAATCGAACTCTTCTTGGATCTATCCCTAATTGCTCAATGATAATAGAGTGTAATCGTTCGAATCTATCCTTAGTATATTCGTTGCCTGAAATATAATGGCAATCACCTATGTGACATCCAGTAACGATGACACCATCAGCACCATCTTTAATAGATTTTAAAATAAACGAAGGATCGACTCTTCCAGAGCACATAACTCTAATTATCCGTATATTCGGAGGATATTGAAACCTTGACACTCCGGCTAGATCAGCTCCAGCATAGGAACACCAGTTGCAGCAAAAAGCTACGATATTTGGCTCAAAATCTTTTTCTGCGATTTTTTTTTTTGATTCTGTCATTATTCTCAATTTGATTTAGTTAAAATTTTTCAAGTAAATAAGTGTCAATCATGACTCCTATTTGATCGAAATCGTAATGTTTTACAGAGATAGCGCCAACTGGACAAGTTGCCGCACAAGTCCCGCATCCTTTACATAACGCTGAATTAACATAAGATTTTTTAATGATAATCGACACATCTTCAAATTCTTTTGTTGATTCTCTTAATTCAATTGCATTATAAGGACAAGTTTCTTCGCATTTACCACAGCCTATACATTTTTCGGGATTCACTTCCGAGATTAAGCCCGAAGTTGTGATCTCTTTTGCGCTTAAAAACCTACTTGCCCTTCCTGCTGCGCCATTTGCTTGTGAAATGGAATCTTGAACGTTTTTAGGCCATTGAGCACATCCGCAGAGAAAAATACCGTCGGTAGCAAAGTCTAAAGGTCTTAGTTTCACATGCGCTTCTAAGAAAAATCCGTTATTATCTAAGGGGACTTTGAGCATCTTCGCTAATTCCGTTAAATCATCTGCCGGAATCATGGGGGTGGACAAAATGATCATATCTGTTTCGAAGTCAATTTCATCCTGTAAATTTGTGTCAAATACACTAATTTTATAATTACCGGTTTTTTTATTGACATTTTCGATTTTTGGTAAGTTTTCTAGTTCGTATCTTAGATATATAGCATCTTTTCTTCTTTCTCGATAATACTCTTCAAACTCTTTTTTGGCCATTTGAAAGTCTCTATAAAGCATTACTATCTCAAGATCGGGTTTCAGGTTTTTTAAAACGCTAAGGTTTTTTAATGAAACTCCACAGCATACATTAGAGCAATATGTAATGCCCTCGTTCAACCTTGCGTTCGCGCAAAGGATCATAGTTATTCTATTGATATTGTCCAAAAAAGATACATTCCCATTTTTTAACTTTTGTTCAAGCTCTAATTGGGTAATGATGTTCTTATTTTTCTTAGTATAGCCTAGCACTCCTTCTGGTTTCAACTCTTGACCTCCAGTAGCAACGATTATAGCACCAATTTTGAAATCTTTTAATTTACCCTTAGAATCAAGAATACTCACATCGTAATTTCCGATATACCCTAATACATCTTTAATTTCAGCCTTTAAGAAAACCTCAATATTATTATGGGATTCGACTTTTTTTATAGTTTCTTCTAAAATATTTGCCGCTTTTTCTTGAATTGGATATAAAACATTAAGATCGTTTAACAGACCTCCTAATCTGTCTTGCTTTTCGACTATAAAAACCTGAAATCCTTGGTCGGCGATATTGAGAGCGGCTGTCATTCCTGAGATTCCTCCTCCAATTACGAGGGCTGTAGGTGCTATTTGAAGCGTTTCTTCTTTTTGGGGTTTTAACAATCGAGATTTCGCGACAGCCATCCGAATCAAATCTGTAGCTTTATCAGTGGCGGCCTCTTTTTCGTTCATATGAACCCAAGAACATTGATCTCTGATATTTACCATCTCGAATAGATATTTATTTAAACCAGCTTCCTCGCATGTCTCCTGAAAAAGAGACTCGTGGGTTCTTGGAGTACATGACGCAACTATAAATCTACTTAAGTCGAATTCGTCAATTACTTCTTTTATTCTACTTTGCGAATCGCTCGAACAGCTATAGAGATTAGCCTCGGCGTGTACCACATTAGGTAGCTTCTGAATAGCCTCTACAACTTTTGGAACTTCAACATATTTTCCAATATTAATACCACAATGGCAAACTAAAACGCCTATGCGTGGCTCATCAGTTATTTTAACTTCCTTTTCGGGAACTTCAATTTCTTTTTCTCTCGTTTGTGTATATTTTTCAGAATTTAATAGAGAGGCGATTTGAGAAGCAACACCACTTGCATCCGCAACAGTTTCGGGTATATCCATAGGACCTTGACAAAAACCGCACAAGAAGATCCCATCTCGGGAGGATAAAGACTTATTATAATACGATTTCTCTTTATAGAAGTCATATTCATCAAGTTTCACATTTAGAATCTTCGCCAATTCTTGCGTTCCTTGAGAAGGTACTAATGGAGTTGCTAAAACGACGAGATTTGCTCTAAAGTCATTAAATTCTCCCGTTTTTAGATCCTCATAATGAATAATTAGATCGTTATTTTCCGGATCTTCCTCTATTTTACTAATTTTTGTTTGAAAATACTTGACACCGTATTCGATTTGAGCTCGTTGGGTAAATTCATAAAAGTTTTTTCCATAGGCGCGAATATCGTGTCTAAACACATAACATTGTGAGTTTTCAGAATGTTCTTTGGTAATTATCGCTTCTTTAGCAGTATACATGCAGCATACGCTCGAACAATAAGGCACGTCTTCGTGTAAATCTCTCGAACCGGCACATTGGATAAAAGCTATTTTTTCAGGTTCTTGTTCATCGCTAGGTCTTAATACATGCCCACCAAATGGTCCTGAAGCGCACAAAATTCGCTCGTATTCAAGGGCGTTTACAACATTTTTAAAATTATATCCCCAGCGGTGCGTCAACTCATTACCATACATATCGAATCCTGTAGCAACGACCACGGCTCCAACTTTCAATTCAACATCTTGGGGTTCTTGCTCGTAATCGATCGCTTCTGCTTTACACACTTTTTCGCACACTCCACATACGCCTTTCGTCAGTTTTAGACAAATCTCGGGATCGATCAAATAAATTGGAGGGACCGCTTGAGGAAATGGTATGTAAATCGATTTTCTTTTTCCCAAGTTCATATCAAATACATTAGGTACTTCAATTTTTGGACACTTCGCGGCACAATCACCACAACCTTTACATTTAGTTTCATCAACATAGCGAGGCTTTTTCAAGACAGTAACAGTAAAGTTTCCGGCTTTGCCCTTTATTTTCTTAACTTCACAATATGTTAAAAGCTCAATGTTCGGATTTCGAAATACCTCAACCATTTTTGGTGCAAGTATGCACAAAGAACAGTCGTTTGTAGGAAAAGTCTTATCTAACTGAGCCATTCGACCTCCAATTGAAGGCGTTTTTTCTACTAAATATACCTTAAATCCTAATTCAGTTAAATCTAAAGAAGTCTGAATACCCGCTATTCCACCACCAATAACTAAAACAGAACCCTCCATTATATTTTCTCCTCCTTTTTTGTATTATCTTCCTTAATCTCTATTAGATCAATAATAAACTCAGAAAAATCGACAATATCTAATTCCTCAAACTCGTCCATGTCGTCTTTAAGACAGGTAAAATGCATCTCACATTTCGGGCAAGATGTAATGAGTTTCGAAGCAACATTTTTAGCTTCCATTAAGCGTTTGTATCTTAAAGCCTTCGACCTTTCGTTACAATTCATCCAACAACTTACTCCGCAACACAATGAATCTCCTTTATTATGCTCCATCTCTTCAAATAAATAACCCAAATTTTCTAAGTTTTTAAGGATTAAACGCACATTTTCCATGATATTATTCTCTTTCGGAAGAAATCTACTTAAACGACAAGGGTCGTGAAAAGTAATTGGAATTAAATCGGTAGTTTTCTCAGGCTTTTTAAATGTAATTTTTTGGTTTTTCCATTGTTCAAAGACATATTCAATTATATGCTTGATTTCAAATTTCTCGTTAAAATCTTCAAAGATCTGTGGATAATCAATTTTTAATGTCCTATACCCCTCAGCGCAGGTAGTTATAATAGTCGATACCTTAGACTTATTAAATAGCTCGTAATTTCTTTTTGCTAACTTAACAAAGCCTTCCAGATCCCCCATACCCCAGTAAAGATCGTGTCCGCAACAATTTTCGTCTTCTCGGACTACGATTGGTTCGTTTTCAATGGTACAAAGCACTTTTAAAGTGCTGGGTGCAATTGTATCCAAATGTTCAAATTCGAATTTAAAATAAGGTAAACACCCAACAAAGTATAAGATATTCCCTTCCTTTGCAATCTCGCATTCCTCTGGAATCCAATCTAGATTCCGTTTTGGCTTAACAAAATCCTCACTCATTATTTCTGAAATTGTAAGATATAATCCTTTGTGAGCTGTATATTTATCTGGATTTTGTTTTGCAACATTAACCATTTTATATTTAGCCATTCTCACAATGTCAGCAAAATTGATATCTTCTGGGCAATTACTAAGACAGCTATTACACATCAAACAGTCCCATAAAACGCCGCTCTCGATAATTTTATCCTCAAAACCTTCTAAGATTTTTTGAATTATCCTGCTTGGAGCAAATTTCTGAACTTTGCTCAATTGGCACACACCACTACATCTTGCACATTGATAGCATTTTTTAAGTAAATTTCTTAGATTTGGCTCGTAGATCTTCTCAATTAAATGATTCAATTTCTCATCTTGTTCTGGTTTTAATTTCGTAGATTCCGTCAACTTATTTCACATTTTAAGTTATTTTTTTCATGAATTTTTCTTTTCGTTCAATTTTGGATTGAGAGAAATGCGCTATTAATTCAATCATATTTTCTTTTTTAGATGGTTCTAAATCTGAACACTTAATTACACCAGCATTGACTGCTTTCGCAAATATTTCTTTTCCCTTTTCCGTTCGAGTAATAACGGTCGTATATTTAGAAGGAGATGCTAAACCTCCGAAAGAAATATCGGCGTAAATGTTGGTAAAATCGCTACAAGCGTTACATGCTGGTCGCATATAATCAGTTAGATGATTGAAGGGAACATGAACAGTCTTTTCACCATTTCCCTTATTTTTTAAGTTAAAAATAACGTCTTCTTTTATGTTAATCTTAACAATATCCTTAAAAGTAATATTAAAATCTTTCTCAAACTTCTTAATCTGAGATTTATCAAAAAAGAAATTTTCGTAACAAAAGAGACCTAAACAAATCTCAATATTTTCTGAGGGAGTGACTCCTAAATCTTGCATACATCGTATAGTATACAACTGGCATGGAGTGCCTACCACAGCTAATCTTTTAAATTTATAATGGTTCAATTCTGGAATACTATGGGTATAGGTGCAAAATTTTTGTATTTCTTGTAATTGAGGAGTTACATCTAATTTTGCTCCAGAAGCGTCTAATAGATCTTCTTTATTATTCGCAAATATAGCTTCCCTGTGGAACGGTGCATCAGTTTTTGAGACAATAGAACCGTCAATTAGCTTCTCCTCTATTAAAAAATTAATAATAGAATTTACTACACCTCCATCCGTTCCGTTTTCCAAAAATCTTTGATCAGTGGCTTGACAGGAATGAATATCTTTATAATTACCTATGGGATTTGAAGAATAACTTGTAAAA
>WJKD01000410.1 GCA_014729315.1 Promethearchaeota archaeon
CAATGTAACCATCATATCCGTAGATAGCTCCTCCGCCTCCACTGCCACCAGTGATTATTAATTGGTCGATATAATTAACATGGCTAGGGGTATCCGGTTTTCGCCAATCATATCCTGAAACAACTGCGGCAGAGATTGGGATCCCAGGATTTCCGTCCGCCATTCCATGTGGAGGGCCCAACTGAGCAAAGATATTACCTATCAAATTAATAAGTCTGTCAGCAATATTGGTTGTAGAAACCCCGGTACTCGCAGGAAACTTTGGTTTTCCAATGATTTTTCCCTCTTCGGCAAGTACTGTAATTCTTCTTAATGCACCCTCGTTATGTGGTAAATTAGGATTGATATTATTAAAGATTCCCGCATAAATGGCTGCTAATGTCGTGGACCAACATAAATTAAATCCAAACGGTTGATTTTCTATGTTATGTCTCACATCAACAGTTATTCTAGCATCCTCAGGATCTATATTAACTTTAGCTCTAACGGGGATACCATCTGCTACAGCGGGTGTAATTCCGGGAGGACTATAAGGCCCATTTGGAAACATTATTGGAGGATCGTGAAAGGATTCTCCTTCTAAGTTTGCCTTTTTTAACTTTCTTATCTCTTCAATCATTAATTTCTCACTGTAATCAAACCACTCTTCAACAAATTTTTTTAATGTGTCAACGCCATATTTCTCACACAACTCGATAACTCTTCTTTCTGCTATTCTAGCAGAACCAATTTGAGCTAAGTAATCACCATACCATTGGTCAGGAACTCTCATTTTGAACTTTACCATCCGAACAATGTCTTGAATATCTTCGTAATTTCGCTGGCATCTAATGCATGGTAAATATAACCCTTCTTGATAAATATCACTTGCAGTGAAAGGGTAAGTGGTGGGTATAGGTGCTCCCATATCTGCTTGGTGAGCTCTACTGATTGACCAAAATACAATCTCTCCTTCGTAGAATATAGGAACTAAAATAGTAATTTCTGCATGATGAGTATTCCCAGTATAGGGGCAATTATTCATAATACAATCCCCTGGCTCAAGATCGTCAAAGAATTTCAATGTTTCCTGAACCGCAAGATGAATCGTTCCTATTTGGATTGGAAGTCCCTCTTCAATCATAAATAATCGCCCGTCTGCCGTAACTATTGCCGAAGAGAAATCTCTCGCGGTACTTATCACACCTGAACGACCCGATTTCATTAAAGTGAATGTCATCTCTCGAGTTATCGCATCAAACATTCTTGGGAGTATAATCATTAGGTATGGATCTATTTTTTCACTCATTAATTAATTTCCTCGTTAGTTTCTTTTTTAAGTTATTTTTATTGATTATTTTTCTTTGGTTTTTCTTCTTTTTTGCAAAGAAGGATAAATAAAAAAATTAAAAAAAATCTTTATAGAAGTCTTTTTAGAAGGATTTCCTTGTTTTCCGCAACGCATGACTTTTCTAAATCGTACACTTTCCACATCATTATAAACCCAATGAAGTAAAACATCATTGGTACGATGGCCATCAAAATTCGAATCCCAAATATTGCTAAGGGAGTTTGGCCCCCTATAGGTGCTCCTGCTTGATAACCCGTAAGAGGATGAACTATAGCGAATGCTACAGCTTGTACTATAAATGAAATTCTTCCAAAAAATGTTCTTATTCCTGTGTAGACGCCTTCTTGTCTTTTTTCTGTCCGTACTACGATATCGTCAATTACATCAGAAAAGCATGGAAACATTAAGACCCATATTGCCGCAACACCAACTCCAACGAGAGTTATGGCAATAGTAGAGCCAATTGCATCGCTGACTATTAAAAGTGGTATAATCAAGATTGTTGTCGTAAATGCTCCAATTATGAATCCTTTTCTATTTCCCATCTTTCGACCAATATAAGCCCATAAAGGAATCGCAGCTATAACACCAACGAGAAATCCTAAAGAAAGCATTGTTTCAACGCCTGGATCATCAGATCCAATAACATATTTAACCCAGTAAGGGAGCGATGCCAGCATCATCACAGTCAAAGTTTGGTGACAAAGATAAGTAATAATGTAGGCTAAGAAGTTTTTATCCTTAAGGGAATATTTCAAAGTTGTCCAGAAAGAGTCTTTTTCCTTGCTTTTTCCTTCTAACCGAAGGTTTCGCTCAATTATTTCCTCGTCCTCTCGCATTCCTGGAATTGTTAATAGCGTCATTAGTAATCCAATCACCATTAAAACAGCAGCAGCTAAAATATAAGTGCTTACATTTCCATATTCAATGAACATAGGAGGGATAGAAACGCCCATTACCATTCCAATTACACCCCAAATTGTACACCACGCACCAACCTTTGTTCTTTCTTTATTCGAACGGAATTTATCCGGAAATAAAGATAACCACCCAATTTGCCACAATGAAAATAGTAATTCATAGACACATATCGTAGTAACTAACCAAATGAACATTCCAAACTGATCTCTAAATGGTACTACGAATACTAGAAAATACACAGCTCCAAAAGTAAGAGCCCCGAAAAGATATACAGGGAATCGCCTTCCATATTTTCTCGTTATCCTGTTATTGAGATCTGATAAATAACCAAGTAGAGGATCGTTTACCATGTTCCATAATCCAAATATTCCAAAAGCGACACCAACCCAAATTATTCCAAGGAGCAATTCATTTTCATAAAAGTCAATAATTCGAACAGAAAAGGCAGCTACAAATATTCCATCAAGAAATGAAGCCATTCCGAAAGAAACATGA
The DNA here is from genome assembly GCA_014729315.1 of Promethearchaeota archaeon. The sequence goes on from WJKD01000410.1 coordinate 2,747, forward strand.
ATCTTGGTAGAATATTTTACTTCTTCGTTATTAATTTCGTTCATACATTTCTCAACTTTATAAAAATTTTAATATAATTTTTTTATTAAAATTTTATAGTTTAAATTACTATTTCACTACTTATAAAAGTTTATTTTAAAGATTTCAATTGTGAAATAAATTTAAATTTCTTTTGACAGTTTATTTAAAAAATAGCGGATAAAGTTAATTTTTACATATCAATTATTCTACATTATCTTTAACAACTTCATGATGGCAAATGGATACAGATTGATGTAGAGGGGCAATTAATTTAATATTTTTCAAGACATCTACGCTTGATGCCAAAATCACCAAATTGTCGTTATTTCCCTTTAAAATAGCCCCTTCCCTAATGTTACAATTATCTGATATGATAGATCTCGAGATATGGACATTACTAGAAATATAAGCTTCGCTGTAGATCAACGCGTCCTTAATTTCTGAATTGGTATCCACATATACATTATCTCCGATGATCGCATTAGGACCTATTACAGAATTCTTTTTAATTATTGTATTTGTTCCAATAGTACATGGAGGAATTATTTTTACTCCAGGATCTAATTGGACGCTGTCCTCAATTAAGTTATTTTTCTTTTCAATTGAAGATTCTAATAAATTTTTCATTAGAAGAATGTTTCCTTCAAGTAATTCTTCAGGTTTTCCAATATCCTTCCATATACCCGAAATTGGATAATGATGTAGCTTTTTCTCTCGGGCAAGCGTTGGAAACACATCTCTTTCGATTGAGACCTTCTTTCTGGGAGGAATAAAAGTAAAAATCTCTGGTTCTAAAATGTAAACTCCAGCATTAACAGGCATAGGAGCAATATTTCCTTCTGGAGGATTATATTCGTTCTTTTCAAGGAACTTCAGAATTTTTTGGAACTCTCGTTCTATTATTAAAACACCATACCTCGAAGGGTCCTCTACTTGAATGCTTGCAATAGTTCCAATCCCGCCATATTTAGTATGTTTTCTAAGCATAGAAGAAAAATCAAAATTAAGTATTACGTCTCCGTTAAGCATAAAGAAATTGTCGTCGTTTAAATACGATTCGGCTAATTTGATAGCGCCCGCAGTGCCCATCGGGTTTTTTTCGTTAGTATAATGGATTTTTAATCCAAGCTTCTCTCCGTTTCCGAAATATCTCTTTAATTCCTCTGCCATAACGCTTACAGCCAAAACAACTTCCTTAATTCCCGCTTCTTTTAGTAATAGCATTTGACGCTCTATAACGGGTTTATTCACTACGGGAATTAGTGTTTTGGGTACAGTGCACGTTAGAGGCCTTAATCTAGTGCCCCAACCACCAGATAAAATAATTCCTTTCGTCATTGCTATACTTCATTGAAACTTTTGAGAAATTAAAAATTTTCCTTCCTTGATTTGATTTCTTTTTATCTCTCTTTAGAAAATACTTACTTAGGAATACCTTTTATTTTTAAGAATCGGGATTTTTCTATTATATAAAGATAAAAAATATAAGAAAAAAAGAATTCTTTATTTCAGAGTTAAAAAATAGAGGTTTAAAATAATTGTGCCTTGTATTCACGATTTTGACGAGAACAGTTGTCCATTATGCTTAATGCAGAATTCTTCGGTCCCGAAAACCTACTCAAAAATTCAATCGTTTTACAATAATCCGTTAAAACCCATTAGTCCCTTTTTTACTAAACAAGTTAGAAATAAGCAAGCTTTTAAACGAGATTTAACTGATTCAAAAAGATCGCTTGAAAATAGGTTGTTAAAAGTAATTCCCGAATTAAATTCTCAAGGAATTCTTAAAGATTTTTCAAATACCTTGTTTCTAGAAAGACTGGAGGAAATTGATGTTTCTAACCAGAATAAATACGGGATTGCCCATAAAGTGTCGCTTGAAAGCCCAGAATATAAATTGGAAAAGAAAGAATAATTTATCAAAGAGATAATATAATCCAAAATCATTCTAACTACTCATATTCTCAATTAAATCTTAACTTTTATATGCGATTCCTTATTGTTTGCATATTAGAATGAAAACTAAAATTAATAAGATAAAATAATTGAGGTGGTACCATGGAAATCACATGGATTAGTCACGCTTGTTTTAAAATAAAAACAAATAAAGGAAAAATTATCTACTTTGATCCATACAAGGTCCCAAATGACGAAGAAAAGGCGGACATTATTATCTCCAGTCATTCACACGGAGATCATTTTTCAAAAAGCGACATCAAAAAATTAATGAAAGATTCAACCTTGATATTAGGTCCTGAAAGTATTTCAAATAATCTAAAAAGAGTAAACGGAAAATCATTAAAAATTGGAGAAGTTTTAAAAACTGATGGTGTAAAATTAAAATTAGTCCCCGCATACACCATTAAAAAACAAACACACCCTAAAAGTAACGAATGGGCTGGAACAATCCTCGAAGCTGAAGGGAAAAAAATATATCACGCAGGTGATACCGAGCGTATTCCCGAGATGAAGGAATTAGAAAAAGAAAATATTACTGTCGCCTTATTACCCTGCGGCGGAAGGTTTACTATGGATTTTGAAGAGAGTTGCGCTGCTGCAGTAGATATAAGACCAGAGATCGTGGTGCCAATGCATAATTGGGACAAAAGTTTAGAAGAATATGAGAAATCCATGAAGAATAAGGACCCAAATATTCGCGTAGAAATTCTAAAAAATAAATCGTTAACTCTATAAAAAATGTGTTTTCTTCTTTTTTCTATGAATATCCTTAATCAAAAGAAAAAGATTTCTTTTTTAAACAATTATTTAATTATTAAATTTAAATTATAATTAGAATTAAAAAAATTACATGATTATTGATGATAATTAATTCTTTGTTAACGAAATAATTAACCAACTATAAAACTGATTCATATGGAAATCAACAAACATGTCAAAGAAAATACATCCATCGCATATATTTCGATGGAAATTGGATTAGATTCTAATATTCCGACCTATAGTGGAGGGCTTGGTGTTCTTTCCGGAGATACTGTAAGATCTGCTGCAGATCTCGAGATTCCGATGGTAGCGATATGTCTATGTTATTCCTCGGGTTATTTTTATCAATTATTCAATGAGAATGGAGAGCAAAAGGAAAAAGAAATTAATTGGAGCTTCTTCTACGAATTTGATAAGGTAGAAAAACCAATTAAGATGAAAATACAAGATAAACCGATTAAAGTATCTGCATGGCTTTTCAATGTTATCGGACAATCGGGGCATGTAATTCCCGTTTATTTGCTCACTACTGATGTCGAGGGAAATGAGGAATGGCAACGTAAGTTAACTGCTGCTCTTTACGATTCAACAAGTCGTTGGCATAGAATCGTACAAGAAACAATACTGGGTATTGGAGGCGTAAGATTATTAGAATCCTTAGGCTATATAAATATTAAAAAATATCACATAAATGAAGGACACGGAGCTTTTTCTACCTTAGAATTGCTTAAAAATAAGGGCAGCATCGAAGAAGTTAAGAAAATGGTTGCTTTTACAACTCATACACCCGTTCCCGCTGGGCACGATAGGTTTAATTACGAGTTAGTTCAAGACGTATTTCGGGACTATGCCCCAGCAAATATTAAAGATTTGGGAGGGAAAGATGAGTTAAACATGACTGTGCTTGCGATGAATCTCGCCGGCTACGTAAATGGAGTATCGAAAAAACACGGGGAAGTTACGAGAGAAATGTTCCCAAATTACAATATTGACGCTATTACGAACGGCGTTCATTTACCGTTTTGGGTTTCAAAACCAATAAGAAGGATATTTGATAAGAAGTGGCCAAACTGGAAATCGAATCCAACAGTGTTAAAAAATGCTATAGAAATTGACGATTTAGAGCTATTTGACGCTCACATCGAGAATAAATTCAATCTTATAAGCTATCAAAAGGGTCATAGTTGGAATTTGCTTGACGAAGAACTAATTACAATTGGTTTTGCGAGAAGATTTGCTACTTATAAAAGAGCTATCTTGATATTCAATGAGGTTGATAGACTTGGTAGGATATGTAAAGGGAATTGCCAATTTATTTTTGCAGGGAAGGCTCATCCTAAGGACCAAGCAGGTAAAGATTATATTAAGAGAATATTCGAAGCGGGAGAATATTTATACGATAATTACGGTGTAAAAGTAGTCCTCATGGAAAATTATAACATGGATTTAGCACATATGCTGGTTTCGGGCGTAGATGTATGGCTTAATACTCCAGAAAGATATAGAGAAGCAAGTGGAACATCAGGTATGAAAGCTGCTTTAAACGGCATTCTAAACTTTTCTGTTCAAGATGGATGGTGGTTAGAAGGTTATAAGATGAATCCATTAGCGGGCTGGGCGATAGGTCCAGACGATTCCGATCCAGAGGTCGCGAAGAATGATTGGGGAACGGACGCTAATTGGTTCTACGAAATCTTAGAGAACAAGATCATACCGACGTACATGGACCACGATGAATGGCTCTTCCGTATGAAAAACGCAATTTCTTTAGCAGCATACTTTAACACGCATAGAATGGTCGAGGAATACGCAAAAAGGGCCTATAGCCTGAAGAAGCAACGCCCGTGGAAGTATATTGAATGAAAATTGTCGAGCTTCTTATTTGAAAAAAAAGTAATTTTAAGATTTATCTTATCGCCTTTCTTAAGCAGGGCAGTTAAGCAGGGCAGTTAAGCAATTCAAATGGAGTAATTTTTATATACCCATCGTAATTCTCAATTGCGACATAATATTCAAAAGTTTGAGTTAAAATTTCCTCCATTTGGTCGATTCCTTGAACTAAATTCTTTACATCGTGGGCAATTAAAATCATATAATCAGAGGTAGACTTAATTAGGTAGCAATCTTTTGGCAATTCGTCGTGAGTGACCTCTGCAATAATCTTGTTCGTATTCTTTATGGTTTCTTTATCAGTTAAAACGACGATCTTGTATTTTTCTGTATATTCTAATTTTAAATAAGTATCTCTGATACCTGCTGCGTGAAGTGCAGTCCCAGTATAATTTCGAAAGAGATATTGAAGCTTATTTAAGTATCTTCTAAACTTATGCTTATTATGAAAAAAAAACAGTTCGTTACTAAGCTTAAAGGGTTCAGTGTCAATATAATCGAACTTTTTTGGAGCTTCTTTAAAATCGTAAACAACCTTTTGTTCCGACATAGAAATATCACTTATTTTACATGCTAATAATATTAATTTAAAATCTGAAATTCATGTTTAATAAAGATATAAGTTGATTTTTAAAAAACTTCGTTATTATAATTCGTAAATTCGTTCACTGAGACAACCTTGAAAGTAAAATTAGGAGCACTTACTCTGGAGAATAACCTCATATTAGGTCCTTTACTTAATGTCACTACAGGACCATATAGAAGGTTTTGTCGTTCTTTTTTCAATATAGGATTAGTGTGCGTTCCTATGCTCTATACTAAAAGAATAGTGACCGAACCGAATATATTAGAAATTGAATTAGCCAAAATTGAAGAAGAAAGACCCATCAGCGTGCAATTAATTGGATCAAATCCCAAAGATCTCGTAAAATCAATCGATTTACTCGAAAGTTACAAATTTGATGTGCTCGATCTTAATGCTGGTTGTCCGTCAAAAAGAGCTATTAAGGCAAAAGAAGGAGGTTTTTTATTAAAAAACTTATCAAGATTAAAAATTATGCTTGAAAAAGCAGTAAAGCATTCTTCCAAGCCCGTATCGTTAAAAACTAGGTTAGGCTACGATAATTTAACAAATCTTAATGCTTTAGCTGATATCATTAACACTTCGGGTATTGATTTCGTTACTATGCACGCGCGATTAATAACGGACAGATTTGGTGAGTCAACCTTAAATTTGCATGCCTTAAAAAAATTAAAAAAAAAAGTTACTATCCCGGTAGTCGGAAATGGAGATATTTCCAATTCCCAAACCGCTCTCGATTATATAGAAAACACAAAAGTAAACGGACTTATGATCGGAAGAGGATCAATGGGAAATCCTGAGATATTTGCTCAGATTTACAATTATTTGCAAAAAGAGATGGAGGAAACCTTTCATAATACTAAGAAATTAATGAAGAAAAGAATTACACTATATGAAAAAATCCTTAAAATATATGTGGAAGATCTGAATCTCAAATACGATAAAGAGGAATTTATTTTTATAGAATTAAAGAGAAATGCGATTTGGTTAACCAAAGATATAAAGAACGCGACAATCTACCGCACAATAATTAGTAACGCAAAATCTCTTTGTGATTTAAAAATCCGATTAAGTGAGCTACTCTCATAGATTCCCTAATTTTTATAATATGAAATTAATAAAGAAAAAGAAAGTATTTATTTGTACTTCTCGAGAAGCTCCTCGTGGCTAAAAATACCATCTTCGGTAATGACGCCAGAAACTAATCTAAAAGGCGTAATATCAAAAGCATAATTGAGGCATTTAACCCCATCTGGGACAATTTGCAGTTTTCCTAACACTTTTCCTACTTCGTTAGCATCTCTCTGTTCTATAGTGACATCGTCAACTGTTTCTGTTAAGGATAATGTTGAAGATGGTGCTGCGACATAGAATGGGATGTTATTGTCCTTTGCCGCCAACGCAACTAAGTATGTTCCTATTTTATTAAATACAGCGTCTGAAGTAACTCTATCAGTCCCTACAATAACTTTATCAATTTTTCCCAATCTCATAAGAAGTCCCGATGAAGTATCCGATATTACATTTACAGGTATTTTATCGTATTGGCATTCATAAGCGGTAAGTCGTGCACCTTGAAGTCTTGGACGAGTTTCGTCTGCGATTACTTTTATTTTTTTGCCTTCCTCAATAGCCGCTCTAACTGGCGCTAAGGCTGTACCGTATTGGACAGTTGCTAAGGATCCTGCGTTACAATGGGTTAGAACGACGTCTCCATCATCTAAGACAGTTGCGCCGTTTTTTCCAATGGATTTATTTACGTTAATATCTTCTTGGGCCATTAATTTTGCTTCTTCTATTACTAAATCGGAAATTTCCTTTGGATCATCGGGATAAGTCTCGATTATTTTCGATATACGATTTACTGCCCAAAATAAATTCGAAGCTGTAGGTCTGGTACTTTTAATATGTTCAGCAGCTTCTTTCATTTTTTCAAGAAATCGTTCTTTAGGAAGATCTTTATATTCCAAGGTGGCTAACGCCATTCCCATTGCCGCCGCTACGCCTATTGCGGGAGCACCCCGAATATTCATTACCTTTATTGAATTTGCTACATCACGATAATCCTTGAATTCTAAAAACTTTAATTCGTGCGGAAGTAGCGTTTGATCTATCATTTTAACCTTATTATCGCTCGTCCACTCTATCGAAGGAATCATAGATAAATGAAATGTTTCAACCCTTAAAAAATTAAATTCATTTTCTAAAAGTTTTTTATACTAATAGTCAGAAATCTTATTAAATATGTCACTAGCTTATAAAAAAAATTTAAATTATTAATCGCACAGAGATAAAAGAGAAAAGTAAGTTTAAATTATATTGATTACCAAAACTCTGGAGTAGTAAAGCCCGAACCCGTTCCAAAAAGAACAACCCTTTCACTTTGATCGACTAAGCCTTGAGACACCAATTCTTTTACTCCCGCAACAGTGGCCGCAGCTTCGGGACATAACATAATTCCTTCCGTCTTAGCTAGCTCAAACATATTGTCTAGGACCTCATTGTCGTCTACCGATATAGCCGTTCCTTTTGATTCGCGAATCGCGTTTAGAATTAAATAGTCCCCTATAGCAGCAGGAACTCGTAATCCGCCCGCAACAGTGTCAGCATTTTCCCAAAAATCTGCGTGAGTTTTACCTTCCTTAAATGCCTTAACTATAGGAGCGCATCCGCTTGTCTGAACTGAAACCATTTTAGGTCTTTCCCTTCCAATTATTCCTAATATTTCCATTTCTTTAAAAGCCTTCCACATCCCAACGATCCCCGTACCTCCACCCGTTGGATAGATAATAACATCGGGTAAAGACCAATTAAATTGTTCTGCCAACTCGAGACCCATAGTCTTTTTACCTTCAACTCTATATGGTTCCTTTAGCGTCGACACATCAAACCAACCATGCTGTTCAGCGTTTTTTTTCGCAATCTTCCCTGCGTCGGTTATTAATCCATCGACCAGTACCAGTTCTCCTCCCATGGCTTTAACTTCGCCTTGAATTAGCTTTGGTGCGTCTTGAGGCATAAAAATATGTGCTGTAGTCTGAGCTCTGGAAGCGTATGCAGCTAAAGCAGCTCCTGCATTTCCCGCACTTGGAATTACAAATTCTTTTACTCCTAACTCGCATGCTTTTGAGACCGCTGCGCATAGACCTCTACTTTTGAAGGTCCCAGTAGGATTTTGACCTTCGTCTTTTATAAAAAGGTTTTTCAAACCGATTTTTCCTCCAAAATTATGTATTCGTAGTAAGGGTGTCCATCCTTCGCCTAACGAAAATCTAAATTCGGGTTTATTCACGGGCATAATTTCGCACATACGCCATATGTCGTACGATCTCCCACTCATATCGTTTTTATTTATTGTTTCTTTTGCTTTTTCAAGATCGTATTCGGGATAGAGCACTTTTCCGCAAGAACACAATCGAGGTTTTGAAGCAGGATCGTAGGTTTTTCCACAAGCCGTACACTTTACGTTTATCAAAGTGGAGTTTGATTGAAGGGTTTTGCTTTTTTTCAGACTAATCACTTTTAAAAATTTTAAATTCAATTTATCGGATAATTTGTGTAAATCAACGAAATTAAAAAGTTTATGGAGTAATAATAAAATGTATTATTTCTTTTCTTTTATTGAATCGATTAGCTTTTCACTGATTTGTGAAATATCTTGAAATTTATATTAAAAATAATATATCTTTTAAAAGAAAAAAATTGTCTACAGGTCGAAAGATAGTAAAAAATCCAATCATATCGTGTTCACGTAGAACAGATATTCCTGCTTTTTTAATGGATTGGGTGTTAGAGAGAATAAAAATAGGATATGTGGATGTGGAAAATCCATTTAATAAAAATCAGGTATCAAGAGTTTCTCTTAAACCCAACGATGTCAGATGTTGGGTCTGGTGGAGTAAAGATTTTAGCTCGTGGATTAAAAGCTATAATGCTTATCCCGAAGTTTTTAAACAATACAAAGGCCATTATTTTCAATTTACTATAAATTCACCCTCAGAATTAGAATCGAATCTCAAAACAACATTACATGATAGACTTAAGCAATTAAAATGGTTAACTCAAGAATTTGGACCTCAAGCAATATCTTACCGATTTGATCCAATCATTTTATATAAAAGAGACGATTCCGAGAAGATCTATTCAAATTTAAATAAATTTGAACACATTATTCATAAAGTTGCACACAACGGAATAAAAGAAATGATATTTTCTTTTGCAACGCTTTATTCAAAAGTGATAAATCGGATGAAAAGAAGAGATAAAATAGCTCTCCCTATTTCTTTTGAAAAAAAAGTAAAGATACTTGATAAGTTAAAAAGCATCTGTGATAAGTATGAAATCCAAATGAAAGCTTGTTGTCAACCAGATCTTCTCACGATTGAAGGTATAGAACAAGCACATTGCATTGACGCTTATAAAATAGAAAATTTGACTGGTGGATTTATTCCCAAAAAAAAAGATACCGGACAAAGAGAGGCTTGTGGTTGTTTTAAATCAAAGGATATTGGTGGATATACGGGAATCTTTAGGTGTAAACATAATTGCGATTATTGCTACGCGTCTCCCTCAAGGAAATAGAATTAATAAAAAAGTAGATCAAAAATACCTAAGACAAAGGATTAATAATTCCTCGAATAAAGATATATTAATAAACTAAAAAATTATTTCGAATAAATAGAATTAAATCAATTTAATAAGGCGTAATAAAATGAGTAATGATTTTAAAGAACAAAAAATGAGTAAGACCTATGATACGGTAATAATTGGAGCAGGAAATGGTGGTTTAGCAGCAGCAGCAAAATTAGCCCAGAGTGGTTATAATATACTATTGGTAGAACAACATAACTTACCTGGAGGCTTTGCAACGAGCATAGTAAGAGGACGATTTGAGTTCGAGGCTTCACTTCACGAACTATGTGATTATGGACCAAGTTCAAACAAAGGGGGAGTTAGAGAACTATTTGAAGATCGGTTTGGGTTAGATGCGGAATTTGTTCGCGTTCCCGAAGCTTATAAACTAATTTTAACTGATCCCGACAATCAATTAAATGTTAGAATGCCGTTTGGAAAAGAAGAATTTCTTAAAGAGATGGAAAAACAAGTACCGGGGAGTAGAGAATCGGTCAATAAATTCTTCAAATTAGCCGAGGATATTTTATCTGCTTTCCAGTATATTGGTAAAGCAAAAGGTAATCCCGATCAAAGCGTTTTAATCAAAGAACATTCTAACTTCCTTAAAACCGCAGCTTATACCGTGGACGAAATTCAGGATGCTCTAGATATGCCTGATAAAGCGAGAAAAATATTGAACGCTTATTGGTGTTATTTAGGTCTTCCGACGAGCAGAGTTAATTTTACGATTTTTGCTTCAATGGTGTATTTATATGTCACGAAAGGTGCTTACGTACCAAAAAAGAGATCCCACGGTTATACAACAGCATTTGACGCAAAAATAAGAGAATTTGGGGGAGACATCTTATATAATACAAAAGCAGAGAAGATTTTAGTTAATAATGGACAAGTTATTGGCGTTGAAACTTCGAAGGGTGACGTATTCAAAACCAAACATGTGATATCTAACGCGTCACCAACTCTGGTTTATAATAAGTTAATTCACCCTAAATCTGAAGTACCCGAAATCGCCTATAAGGAATTAAATGCTAGAATCCACGGGTTAACCGCGTTTTGCGTGTTTTTGGGGCTCGACGCATCAATAGAAGAACTCGGCCTTACCGATTATAGCTATTTTATTATGGATGATATGGATACTGATAAATTATACGATGATTGGTCAAAATTACAAGTTCCTAAAGGACAAGCTACAGTAGTACTTAACACTGCAGTTCCTGATTGTTCGCCCCCTGGAACAACTATGATGTTTATAACAACTTTATTCAGACCAGAAGCTTGGGAAAATGTGAAGCCAGAGGAATATTTTAAACTTAAAAATAAAATCGCTGACGGACTTGTTAAAGAATTTGAGAAAGCAACTGGTGCACCTATTAGCGAACATATTGAGGAGATCGAAGTAGCAACTCCTGAAACTTACGCTCGCTATACGGGAACATATAAGGGTATCATTTATGGATATGAACCCGAACCTTGGGATTCTTTGGTGCCTCGTCTTATGACTATGGGAGAAGATGTCCATATTAAAGGTCTAGAATTTGCTGGAGGATTTAATAGAAGATGTCACGGATATAGCAGTTCGTTAAAGGACGGAGAAACATCAGCCTTATTGACTTTAGCAAAATTAAAACAAGAAGGTGAAGTTGAATGAACGAAAAGAACGATGATTTTAAAATAACGGTTAAGAGTAATACAAAAGATTTATTCGCTTTTACCAAATTAGTTCCAAAGAGAAAAAAACGCATTCATAAAGCGCCAGCTGAACCTTTAACATCAGATCCAATCAATGATTTAGCGCGTAAGCTTCACCCTATTCGCCAATATCTAGTTATTGACGAGATAAAAGACGAAACTAAAACGACAAAAACCTACAAATTAGTCTCAGACCCAGATTTTAATACTGAGGATTTAGCGTTCTTTAGAGCGGGGCAATATCTCAGTTTAAAAGTAGATGTTAACGGTGTAAGAATCACCAGACCTTATTCGATCTCCTCCTCTCCTAAAGACGCACTTAATGGTTTTTACGAGATCACGATTAGAAAAGAACAACATGGTTTTCTGACGGAGCACGCATGGGAGAATTGGAAAGTTGGGACTAAAATCACGAGTTCAGGACCAGAAGGTCTTTTCTATTACGACAACTTACGGGATTGTAAGCAGATTGTTGGTTTAGCTGGAGGTTCGGGTATTACTCCTTTCAGATCTATCGCAAAGGATATAATTGACGAAAATTCAGATGCAAAACTTGTGGTATTATATGGCAGTAGCGACGAAGAAGATATTATCTTTTACGAAGAATTTAATGAATTGGAGAAAGAGTATCCCGATAAATTTAAAGCGGTTTTCGTATTAAGCTGTGAAGAAGTAACTTTAGAGGGATGCGAACAAGGATTCTTAACATCTGAAATCATTAAAAAATACGCAGACGCAAATAATAGCTCCTTCTTTATATGCGGACCACAAATTATGTATAATTTTGTCGAGAAAGAATTGGAAAAATTAAATATTCCTCCTAAGAGAATTAGGAGAGAAGCTTACGGGGAAATTAAAGATATCGTGAAATATCCGGGTTTTCCTCAAGAAGTAGCCGAAAAAACCTTTAATATCAAGGTCTCTATTGGCGAAATTACTAAAGAGATACCTGGAATTGCCACAGAATCGGTTCTAGTTGCGATGGAAAGAGCAAATTTGGCACCCCCTTCTAAATGTCGATCTGGGGAATGCGGGTTTTGTAGATCGTTGCTAATTTCTGGAGATGTCTATGTTAGTCCAGCTTGCGACGGAAGAAGAGAAGCTGATAAAAAATTTAACTATTTCCATCCGTGTTCATCTTATCCAATCTCCGATATTGAAATTCAAGTTCCTAGAAGTCTCGATTAGACCTAAAAGAATCATTCATTCCTTTTTCTTTTTTATTGGAGTTTTTTTGACAACAAAATCCTTTAAAGCTTATTTTTTTTATATTTAAAATCTGATATCAAGAGTGCCACAATATAATGTAACGGGATTACTTTTCTAAAAGAAATATCTATATGTAGCAATTCTTATATTTATTATATATTTAAGGTTGATATTCGAATAATTCTTTTAAATATAATAAAAATGGATGTTAGAATCAAATATAGCGTAATTTCACTGGTAATCATCATACTCCAGTCTATTTTGAAACTTTACGGGGTAATAATAACGGGAAGTTTAAGTTTCTTATCTGAAACTATCGACACTATAATTGACATCTTGTTTGCCAGTTTGTCTTTATATTCTTTAAAACAAAGCATTAAACCGCCTGACTACGAACATATGTACGGTCATTCTAAAATCGATCCAATTGGAGCGCTTGCTCAAGGGATTGTGCTAATGTGTATATATAGTTTGCTCATATTTAATACGATTCAGTTTCTTATCCTCGGAGACTATGACATTTCTAATCCAGACCTCGGAATCTTGATTTTAATCATTTCTTTTCTAATTAATATTGTATTTTCAAGGTATTTAATATGGAAAGGTAGAAAGATCAGAAGTCTTATAATAGAGGTACAAGGTCTTAATTTATTTCAGGATTCGATGAGAGCGATTATAGTGTTATTAAGTTTTGTATTTTCTATTTTTGGAATGACATTATTAGATCCAATCTTTAGCATCGTTATTTCAATTTGGATTATTATTGGAGCTCTAAATCTTGCTAAAAAAGGAATTAATGATTTAACCGACGTGAATCCGATTAATTCAAGAATTCTTGAGGATTTACGAATCAATATCTTTTCTTTAGAGCATGTTATCGCAGTTCAAGACCTTAAAGTAAGGGCAACCGGAAATAAACTTTTTATCGAAGTTCGATTATCGGTAGAGGATCATATTTCAGTAATTCATGCCAATGAAATTACAAAATCTATACAATCATTCAGCAAGAAATTAATCCCTTTCTACGATATTGATTGTATTATCGAAATGAACCCTCTTGTTGGGGAAGACTCCCTTGGAGAGAGTATTATTAATCAGATAAACTCTATGCTTGGAGAATTTCCCGAAATACTAGAATATAAGAATGTGAATCTTTTCAGACTTAAGAACGATTATTTTTTATCTATGACGTTAGTAGTAGACAACAATCTATCGCTAAGAGAAGCACATCAAAAATGTACGGATTTTGAAAATATCATTAAAACCCAATCACCGAATATTAAGAGAATAATCACTCACATTGAAAGTACCAAAAGATCTGAAAAGTTTTCCTTAGACATTAGTTGCGAGGCTATAAGTGAAGAATATCAAAGTCATATTAAAAACGAAATAGAAGAGTTATTAAGAAAAAATTCACATGTAAAAGGTTATCACGGTTTGGAATGTTGGACAGCTGCAAATTACTGTATCTTTGAGATTCACATCTTTTTTGAGGGTTCTATCAATATAGCTCTCGTTCACCATTATACATCTGAATTAGAAGAAGAAATACGAAATTTGAAAATTAAAGATCTTCAAGAAATAATAATTCACGCTGAACCTGTTAAAGGAAGAACTGATGGTGTTATTTTTGCTAACGAAAATTGACGGAGTTTCTTAAATTTTATAATAAAACATTTCAAAAGAGAGCTACTAAAAATGAAATTGAAAAAGTTAATAAAATATTTTTAAAAATTAAAAGAGTACTGATCTAAGCCCAATTCTTCTTTCATTATTTTTATATCGTTTTGTAAGCTATTGCTTAACGGAATTCCTTTTTTACTCCTCTCAAGTTGGATTTCGTATTCTTTTTCTCCCGCAGTATAAATTCGCTCTGCTTCAGGATCCATCCTGGCGCTTCTTAAACCCCTCATAATATCTCCCGAAGTTTTTTTAAATTGTTCAATTCCAACAAAACTTTCAAGATTTATGGCTAAGAAGAAATGTCCTACTTTAAGGCGTTTTTGATTATTCTCAACTATACCGAGTGTATCTCTAAGAAAGATTCCATTTTGTAGGGCAGCGCTCAATAGTTCTACTATTGTTGCATAACCATATCCCTTGTATCCTGAAGTTTCTTCCCCTTTCCCACCTAATGGCAACAAGGCTGCTTTTCTTTCGAGCATTCTTTTTAAGACCTCTTCGGGATCTCTCATAAATTCTCCTTCGTCGTTAATAACTGTATTTTCGGGTAATTTTTTGTTAAGTCGTTCATATAATTCAACCTTTCCTCTTTGGATAATGGAGGTCGCACAATCTAATAAAAATGGAAATTTTTCGTCTGTTGGTGCTCCGAATGTCAAAGGATTAGTTCCGAGCATAGGCTCAACTCCGAAAGTGGGTGGTATAGACGGTCTTGCGTTCGTGGTTACCAATCCAATCATTCCTTCTTCTATTGCCATTAGAGAATAATAGCCCGCAATTCCGAAATGCGTAGAATTCCTTACCGCAACAGCTCCAAGTCCGTATTCTTTTGCTTTATTAATCGCCGCTTTCATAGCCTTGTAAGCGATGACATGCCCCATACCACAATTACCGTCCCATAAAGCCGTTGTTGGACCGTCTTTTATTACCTCGATTTTTGTTTCAACTTCATAAATTCCTTCCTTGATACGATCGTAATACATCTTGCATCTTTGAATCCCGTGAGTATCAATCCCTCGAATATCGGAAGCGATTAGAACATCGGCAATGATTTCCGCGTCTTCTTTTGGAACGCCTAAACCGATAAAAACATCCCTCATGAAGTTCTCAAGAGTCTTAGCGTCAATATTTACTACATCGTCTGACATAATATACTTAAATTAAATGTAGATTCGTATTAATTTTTTTCAAGAAATTGAGATTGTGTTTTTAATTTGAGTTATTTTTAAAAGGAAGTAATATCGAGGTATTTATGTTTGACCCTGAAAGAGTTGTTTCACGAAGATCACTAAGAGATTTATCATTTATTAAAAAAATTCTTGATATTCTCGAAGATAAATATAAATTCATATCATATTGTGAAGTGTATTTCATAGAATACATCAGCATGATATGTGGTTTTATCAATTTTAATCTCTCTTCTTTTCTTTATGATAATTAATGACCTAAATAAAAAAGTAATCGGACGATTTTATAAAGAGATCACCATAGACGAAAGCGAGGATGGATGCACTTATATATTTCCCGACACCTCAGAGTTTATTAATGTGCTTAATAGGAAATTCGTTACCAAAAAGATTACTTTGAAGGAAAAAACATAAGAATTTTTAACTAGCTAATTCCATATTTTTCTTAATTATACTTTCTTTGGTGCAAAGTAAAATCGATCTAAGTTGGATTAATCAATTTTATCATCTAAAAAGTTCTTCATCTTCCATAATTTATGCCTCTATTTTTTTTTTGGTACGGATTACTGAGATTATCATAATTTTTATCTTGCCCGATGGATTAATTAAATAATGGTTTATAAGAATGGCATCTTACGCATCCATCCTTCTGTATTGGAAAGATACGAGGATGACGAATGTATGGACATCACAGTTAGCACAGTCCCTCTGCGAGGTTCAAGAAATAGCTTTCTTGATTCTCCAGCTTATTTAAAGTGTGGAGTGTGTGGGAAAAGGAATGTCAAACTAATTCATCATACTGCGGGCGCCACTTTTGATGGTACTGTGGAAGTAAAGGAGGTTCAGTGTCTGGACTGTGAATGTTTTACTCTATACTTTTGGAGTGACCGAATGTGATTATTCTTATTTTCTTGAGTCTATAATACGATATTTCGACCAAAATATATCGGGATCTACCTCAACCGAGCTCTTCCATTCCTGAAATTCAAGATCCAACTCTTCCTTTTCGTAATCTTTTTCATATCCAAGGTCAACAAATAAAGAATTCGAGCAATTATAGCATTCACGAGGTGGATTTCCTTGTACATAAATTGTTCCGCATTCAACACATAAGTAATGAGGTGGTTTCATACAAATCTAACTCCAGTTAGTTCAAATTTTTTAATTTTTTGTCAACATTTTGATTGTTAAGATATTTTTCTCGAGCTTCTTCAGGATCATATTCGCCTTCGTAGCCTAAATAATGCCATGATTTTCCACTGCAACGGACGCAGTCTCGCGGTTCTGATCCGGAGTCGGTTATAATAAAGCCGCAACTTAAACATAGCCAATGCGGTGGTTTCATAATAATTATTATATTAATTAATTTCTTAAAAAATTGTCTACTTCTTCTAATCTTGAAAATTCATCTAATTTTGGATGCGAAAATCGATAATAGCAAAATTTTTTATCAAAAGGAATTTTATATTCCATGGACACTTTGGGCAATGTCTGAAGTCCCATGCTGGATGGACCGCAAAATGCTCATAGCGGAAATTGCCTGATTTAAGGTCTTCATGAGTGTTACTATCCAGTCTTATATCTCGTCGAAGCATCGGCTGCATAGGTGGGTCGCAGCATAGTTCCTTTTGTAGAAAAGGATCAAGTGCGTAATTCTGAACCCGATAAGGCCCGGGAGGGAGCAGTCGTAAAGATAGTGGTTCACGCTTTGCAGTGACGGGTGTGGAGAGATATATTACTTGGTCATAGTATCAGGATTGGGATCGAGAATCAGGTCTTTAATCTTCTCTTTTATTATCATCTTTAATTTTTACAAACAAAAATTTTCCTAACCTTCTAAATGGGTTTTAATAAGAAACGAAAACAATAAAGAAAATAAAAAGTGTCAAAATATTATAAGTACACACCACGATTAAATACTCCATAAAATAGGATGAAAGGTAATCCGAAAGGTCCCGATTTTATCGGCATAGGAGCAATGAAAGCTGCGTCCGGCTGGATTTTTAAAAGTCTGGAAAGACACCCCGAAATTTGCGGTGAAGCTCCTAAAGAACATTATTTCTTTAATAAAACATATAATTATAAAAAAGGAATTGAATTTTATCTTGCTTCCTTTAAAAAATGTCCAAAAAATTTGTTAAAGGGAGAATTCACACCATCCTATATGCTTTCTCCGGAATCCTCGCATCGCATTTATAAGCACTTCCCCAATGTAAAGCTTATCGTCTGCTTACGAAACCCTGCAGATAGAGCCTATTCAGATTATAGATATAACATTCAGTGGCACGGAAGATTTACAATGTATGAGAATTTTGAAGAAGTTATGAAACACGATTCTGAATTTATGGAGCGAGGTTTTTATTTCAAACAACTCAAACCGTATTTTGAATTATTTCCCAGAAATAACATATTAATTACTTTTTACGAGGATTTAAAAAAAGATTCCAAGAAATTTCTGAAACAAATTTATCGATTTTTGGAACTAAAAAATACCGCCTTTTTTCCTACATTTCTTGATGATAAAATAAATCCTACAGGAGTTTATATAGTGAAGAGTAAAATTCCTTTCTTAACTCCTTTATTATATCGAATAAGCAGTGTGATAAAGCGCCACAAAAAGTTAAAAGGACGCATTGAGAAATTTGGATTAGAAAAGACATTTACTGAATTTTTGAATTTCAATAAAAGGAAAATTACCGGTAAAAACGAAGAGGTCTCTTCCATTCCACCTCTAAATGAAGAGACAAGAAAGTTTTTGATCCAATCTTATTATAGAGAAGATATCAAAGAATTAGAAAGATTAATAGATAAAGATTTAAGTTTTTGGGAATAGACAATAAGACAGAACGAATACGAGCATGTATTCTTATTAGATGGTTAAATTAAAAAAAATGAGATTTAGTTTTAAATATTTACAAAATCAATTAGTCTTCTTTCTTATTCATGATAAAATCATATATACAATGAGAGTTATCACTGGAAAGAATACATTCCTTTATTTCTCCTTTATAAGTATAGCTAGGATCAAATTGATTCAAAAAACCTTGAGTGTAAGGCTCACAAATACTTTTATGCACAACTTCTTCAATTTCTGGATTAAATTTTCCACCAACGGGACAAAAATTATTCTCATATTCAGTATTAACTTCATATTGAGTATCGGATATCTTTCTAATCTTTGATTTACCGTTAATAACCTCGTACATCTTCTTTAATCCTTCTTCAATTGTCGCAACACCCTTAGCTTTATAAATTTTTGCCAGTTTTGCTCCTAATGTAGAAGAAATTGTTTTAGGTAAATTTTCTCCTCCCAAACTTATCATTTCCTTTAAATATGCTTGAAAAAATAATAACGCATCCTTAGACATAAGTATCTCCTATTTTTATTGCAATTTTACCCAAATTATAGATGAACTATAAACCACTTGGTATATATAATGGTTATGGTTAGACCTTATTGTTCTCCACAAAAGAACAAAATAACTTAATATTTACTAATGATTATTCAAGAACAAAATAAAAAGAAATGAATTAAAATTTCTGTAGTAGCTTTATCTTAAGATATTGAATTGAATTTGCAGATTTAATTCGAACTAATCAATGAATTCTTTACTTCCCTTTCTAATTTGCTCTTAATAAAAAATGGCAAGTTCGCTTTTTACTGCTAAGGATACATTGTTTTGAAATCAATTCGTAGTTAAAATTTGGATTCAATTCTTTAAGAAATCCTAATATATAGGGTCTGCAAATACTTTTTTGAACCATATCTTTTATTTCGGGGTTGTAATTTCCTCCTATAGGGCAAAATTTTCTCCAATATCTTACAATAAAATCCAATACATTTTCGTTTGATTTATTAATTTTAGTTCGACCCTTTAGGACACTAAAACATTTTCTTAATCCTGATTTGATTTCTGAAATACCCCTATCTTTGTACAGTTTCGCAAGTTTCGCACCTAAAGTAGAGGAAATTGTTTTAGGTAAATTTTCTCCCCCTAAACTTATCATCTCCTTTATATAGGCTTGAAAAAACTTTAAAGCATCTTTTGTCAATAATATCCCTCAAGCTTCCTAATTATATTTATCCTTGAGTTGTTGTAATAAATATTTTTTCGTATTAAAAATATTTAATACTTGTTATTATAAACCTCTTTTTGAATATAAATGAACAATAATTTTGGTAAAAAATGAAAACTTTTTGAACCACAAATCATATATGTTCCATATTTAAGGATTTATCCGGAAGCGTAATAATTTATTTTTATCCTCTTCAGCATATTCAATGCCAATTCGTTTATATGCAGTAATGTTCTCTTTGTCGACAGCTTCTCCTTTAGTGAAAAATAATTTGGCATCAGGAGAACAAGAATCCTTTCCGTTAAACGACTCTTTTGTAATATCGAAAGCCATACATAATTTACTTGGTCCGTCAACTAAATTCTTGTAGTCTTTTCCAATTTTCACAGACCGATTTGCCTTCATTAGTTCAATTCCCCTTATAGGATATAATTCTCTAATAAAAACCCCGCAAGGCATTCCTTCTGGTTCTGTGATAACATTTAGACAGAAATACATACCGTATATATAATAGACATATAAAGTCCCTGGTTTTTCGTACATAACTTTGGTTTTTTCTGTCTTTTTATAATCGTAACAGTGACTTGCTTTATCTTTCGGACCTAGATAGGCTTCAGTTTCTATAATTTTTCCGATCATATTGCCATCTTCGGTTTTTCTGACCATATAATTACCCAGAAGGTCTTTAGCAACCAATTTTGTGTTTCTTGAGAAGAATTCTCTCTCTAAGTGCTCTAGATCCAATATTCTTACCTTTAATGAATTTTATTATTCAAAAAGTTTCATAAATCTAAAAGATAATGTATTAATTTTATGTTACTAAAGTTAGAGTAAATAGAAATTATTTAACTAAATCACATTTGAAATATTATTAATCCTTCCATTCATATATTCAACTATAAAATATCAAAATAACGACTTCAAAGAAATTGGACCGGAGTATAGTTATAGATAATAAAAGATAAGAGTTGATTAAAAAAGTGGGATATTTGCCTTATAATGTAATGTTAAAAACAACGGTTTGGTTGTTTGTAATTGTCTATTTGGGAGTAATTGGAACATTTTTTCTAATTAAATCTAAAAGATTTCCGAAAGTTGGAACATCTCAGAAGTTCTTATTCGTAGCTGTTGCTCTGTTTTTCTATATGTATATAATTACTCGTATTTTCTACATATTATCTGATTTTGAAAGGGACGCTAACAGCGCAACCGTGTTATATTATCGTTACGTAGCGATTGGACATATTTTTATAATTTTAGCCTTAGCCAATATTATTTTTATCACTGAAAAATATATTATAAACCAATCTAAATATCTTTTGACTTATGCTTTTTTAATTATATTAGGTATAAATGTGATCATTTTAATTTTTAGTCCTACTCTGATGCCCGCTGTAAGATATATCAATTATGGGTTATGGTATTCACAAGTAATTATTTTGTTAATAATTTATTTGTATTTATCCGTAAAGACTACAGGTATTCTCCGAAAAAAAGCATTTCTAACTTTCATTGCTATTGTAGTAATGATGATAGGAAGTATAATCGAAAGCGATGCTTTAATTTCAAGTGGTTTAGTCTCGCCTTATTATACGCCCATCATATTTTCAATTGGAGCAACAATTTTCGCATATTCTCAAAACATCCAAATTTAAAATATCCTATTCTTTAAATAAGAAAATCAGAAGTAAAATTTTCCAGCGAATAAATTAATTGCAGCTATAGGTTTATTTTTGATGTATTCGTTTCAGCTCATTTCTAAAATATGGTTCAATATTGGCGTTCAATGAGACGATAGGCAGATAATCACCCATTTTGAGACGATTATTTAAATCCCTTCCGTCTCTACGGAACATCTTACCACCCGCTTCTTGTACTATGAGATAACCCCCTGCGATGTCAACTAATCTTGTACCTTCTCTAAAATCAATATAACCGTCAATACTGCCTTTCGCTAAGAGGCAAAAGCTCAGAGCAACGCTACCCATTATTCTGATTTTATACAATTTACTAAAAATAGCGGCGTATTTTGATATAGCCTCAATGAGATGCTTATATGTATAATCAATTTCAAAAATTAATGGATCAGACATTGTATTTTCAGAAACACTGATTTTTTTATCATTCATGAAAGCTCCTTTTTCCTTTTCAGCCCAGTAGAGATCTTTCGTAGTTAAATCTAAAATAACAGCCTTTTTAATATCATTCATTTCATTTCCTTCTGCGTAAGCAAGAGAAACAGAACAGAACGGAATTCCCCTTGAAGAGTTCGTAGAACCATCTATCGGGTCAACAATTAACTTTTTCTGATTTTTTATAGCTTTTTCTTTATCTCCAATAAATTTTTCGCCAATTTCCTCGCTTATTAATAAGACATCGACTTGAGCTTTTTCTAACGAAGATATGACTATATCCTCGGCGACTACATCGATATACATCGAAACATCTCCTCCCGCACCTTTTTCAAGGGTTTTCGCACCTTCAGAAGTTCCGATTAATTGTGAGACGTTCTCGCTTATAGAAAGAGCTATTTTTTTAAGAAGATCAATAGTAATATTTGTCATTTTTTATAAACTTAAAAATTAAAAATTCTTAATTTTCAGAATAAAGGATTTTAAAAAATCTTTTTCAAATCTTTAGAAGTTCTTTTTCGTGTTTGATTATTTCGTTTAAATAATCTTTATCTGTGATCTCAAGCGATATCATCGAATTCTGAAAAACGAGCTTAGGACCTTTTTTCAAATCCTGTTTTAAATAGATTTTATCCACTTTTTTTGAAACTAACCAGTCAGAAATTAGTATTCCTTTTCGTTTTTCTCGATCCTTAAACTTATTGGGAATAATTTCCTTGTTTATTATTTCACCCTCTTGGAGTTCCATTATAGCAAAAAAATTAGAGTCCCCAAATTTATCAAACACTTTAGAGTTTAATCCCTCGTTGTTTTCTAACGGAACTGCGATTGATAATGTCGGTTTTTCTTGCTCTTGGGCTATAATTTGTACTTTAAATATTTTTGGAAACGCGCTTTTTATTTTGCTACTTAGTTTATTTTTTAAATCTTTTATCTGATACAGGGGCATTTCTTTGTCTAAAATCACATCAACTTCTACGATGATATATTTTCCGTAAGATCTTACTTCCAACTTTTCTACTTCTTTTATTCTTGGAAATTCTTCAATTATACTATATAATTCAGTTCGGTTTTCAAAATCAATAACCGCGTCAAGTAGAGTTTTAGTAGAATTAACAAAAATATCGTATCCACCCTTAAAAATAAACAGCGAGATAAATATACCGATAATGGAATCCAAAACAAAAATATTAAACATTGCTGCGATAAATCCAACGATTACAGACGAAGAAATAAGATTATCAAGTAGTTTTTCGCTTGCTTCAGATTTAATAATAGGAGAATTACTTTTTTTTCCTACGAATTTGAGATAAACTGTAGTAATTAACGAAATCACCAAAGACACGATAAGGAATATGAAAATTTCGAAGGAAACAATGACTTTTTTTGGATTTCCTACAAAAAATGCTCCAATTTCCGTGATTGATTGAAGTAGTATTTCGTAAGCAGTATAGAAAATGAAAAGCGAGATAATAAGACTAATGATGTTTTCTACCTTGTAATATCCATAAGGAAATTTTTTGTTGGGTTTTTTTCTTGCATAGACAATACCGATGAGCGAAGCTATTACCATTACGCAATCGGTGAGATTATCAAACGCGTCGGCTTGAAGCGCAATACTGTTGCTTAAGATGCTAAAAAATAATTTAGAGATGAATAATCCCAAATTAACCAATAACAAAACATAGTTAAGAAAAACTGGTTTTTCATAAAATTTTAAATCTTCTTGGTTATCGCTCACATTAATCAAAAGGTCTTAAAATATTTTTCTCAATAATCCATCTATCAACAATAAAGATTTGTTCGTTTAAATTGTCTTTTATATTTATAGTTTCAAAATTTTGAATCGTGCTTTTTGGTATCCAGAACTCCTTGTGGGCGTCTATTGAAATAAGAAGGGCTTTCTTAGCCTCCATGTTAATTTTAGCATGGATTTTAATTGGTTCTTTATCAACATCGTATTCCGTGGTTTCTACAACGGGTAAACCGTTCTTAGCGGTAATTTGTTCGGAAAAAAGACTATATTCTTGTTCGGTTGAATCTAAAATTTTATCTTTTGCTTTATATTGTTGTCCAGAAGTGGCAAATTTGATCTTCTCCTCTAAAATGTGTTCAATAAGTAAAGATAAGAGCTTAGTATTTGGAAATTTAATTTTCTTTTTATAATCCCCTACTATTATAATTAGAACTTTTCTCGAATCATCTTCCCAACCTACAAAAATTTCTGTTTTTTCCTCCTTAAAAATGTGATAACCTCTCCAGTTTGCACCATTTCTTTTTAATATTTCAGAAATACAGATAATTTCTTCAATCGATAATTTAACGGTTTTTCCCTCACCAGAAGAAGGTTTTTCCCATTCTCCATCTTCTTTCCGTTTTACACATGTAATAAAAATATAGGGCTTTTTCATAGACGGGCTATTAAGTATTATTCCAATTTTTTGTCCAAAAAAGCTCTTTGAATGATAATCTGCCATAAGAGTAGACTTTGAAATATGAAAATAATTTTTTATATAATATGTGTACCTACAAATTTAAATACATTCAATTAATCCGAATTTCATAATATTTAGGAAATATTTGCCCTTTTCTAAATCTTCTTACTGTTAGTCTGAAACATTATCATTCGACCTTAAATGAGGCGAAAAATATTTCTAAGTTATGAAATACAAGAGGATATTTTTAATTGTTGTAATTATTATTTTCTCTCAATCTTCAAATCTAGAAAATGTTTCATACTGCTTCTGATATTGGACTCCAAGAGCAATGTAAGGAAAACATTTATTTATATGATTTTATCCTATATACATTTTATAGGTTTGATATTTATTTACTCAATAGATTGTCTTTAAAACTTGAATAGATATGCCAGAAAGCGAACAGAATAAAGAAGAGCAAACTAACAATTCTGAAAAGGAAAAAGAAAAAGATCATTACATATATGCTAAGGTTCCAGAGGAAACAAGAAAAATAATCGATGAATTAAAGGACCAAGGAAAAACAATATCTTATATCATTAGCTCAGCAATAGACATCTATTTTATCTATAACTCTATGCCCCAAGGATTAAAAGATTATGTGGAAAAGCACAGCAAAGAGTTTGGAGGTAGGCGAAATGTTGTAAAAGAAGCAATAAGGCTTTTACAATCCCAAGAAGAAAGGGATAAAGCAGAAGATATTGATCTATGGATAAGAGCACGCAGAGAAATGAACATGATGCTGGTAGGAAAGAAAATGTTTATTGAGCTTATTTCCTACGATAAGGAAAGAAATTATAAAATAACCAAAAAACTTCAAAACTTAGCCTTAGATATTATACTTTGGTATCTGAGAAAGCCGATTAAGGATTTATCTTTTGAGGAATTTCTTTTTGCTGTAAAAAGAATTTGGATCGTCCTGAATTACTTTACGTTAATAGATGTTAAGAAAGAAAGCAATAAAATTTACTACGTTACCTTTAAACATAGTCAAAATAAAATTTTTAGCGATTTTTGGAAAGATTATTTCATAGACTTATTTAAATTGAAAAGATTCGCATTTGAATGTATTGTAGAAGGAGAATCTTATGAAGAATCCTTTTCTTTAACGATTAAAAAAATTTTAGATAAATAGCCATTTAAGAATAAGTGCTTAAGATATAATTACATTAATTCAATCTCGACGAGTACAGACTCTGGAATCTGTATCTTCATAATAAGATGCATTGACTTCTCGTCTGTAATAATCTCAAAAAGTCTTTTATGAATCCTCATTTCAAATTTAGCCCAGGTGGCAGTTCCTTGACCAGAAGGGGCTTTTAATGTAGGGACTCTTAAACGTTTCGTAGGAAGAGGGATGGGTCCGTATTTCTTAATTCCAGTTTTTTCACAAACGCTTTCTAATTGTTCGCACACCGATTTTAATGCTTCTAAATCCGTCGACGATAATCGTATCCGAGCTTTTTGTATTGTTTGATCACCAATGAATTCTTTTTAAACTTTACGCTTCATAACTCATAGTTGTGTAATGAATTGTAATATCCAAAATTATTGTTATTAAATAAATTTTATTATAAATATCAAAAGAACGTTTGAGCAAAAGAAATGGTGCTCAGCTAAGAAGAAATTTATTCCCTAAATGAACGTTTTCTAAGTATTTTTTTGCGATTTTTAGGCAATTATTTGCTTGTTTTCTCGGAGTTATTGGCAAATCTTTCATCTTATAGTTTCCGTGGAAGACTAATAAACTGTAAGGGATTTTGGGATTGATTTCGCTAATGAATTTTGCTATTAATTCTATCTCTTCGTGGTTAACATAATCTGGAACCATTAAAGTACACGCACTTATTTCAAACAGATTATTACGGGTTCCAAAATATGTTTCTGCCAAATTTGTGAAGTTCTTAAGAGTTCTACGATTAGAGACTCCGCACAGAGCTAAATTTAATTTTTCATTAAAACTTTTTAAGTCAAATTTAATATTTCCTCCCGATTCTAAGGCAATTTTCATGCATTCTTCTGCTAATTTAGGATTTCCGCTTCCATTCCATTCCCAACAGACGCGCATGATGCGGGATGGGTCGTCTTTTTTCACCTTTTTCAAAATCTTTTTTGATAAGTTAATTGTAAATGGTAATTGTGATTCGGGCGTTCCCCCAAAATAACAAATACATGTAATGTCTTTATTCTTTGCAATTTGAGATACTATTTCTTCTGCGTTTACGAAATGACTTTTGGAAATAATTTTATGAGACCAATTCTGACAAAATAGGCAATTGAAGGTGCAACCATATAAGAAAGCAGCATAGCTATGTGTCCCTCGTTCTGGACCTTCGAAGTTTGAAAATTCGGGATATCCCGCTGATGTTGCCGCTGGGCAAAACCAAGAATTACAGCAATTCGTAGGATTTAGATCGAGATATCCATGAATATAACCTTTTGATCTTGAGGGAAAAGGAAGTGTTCCATTAGATTCTTTCTGAGGATCTCTTAACCCACAATAGCTCACATCCCTATCAGAGAGAACACAATGGTTTATACAGTGATTACACTTGATCTGGATGTTTTCTTGAGCTTTTGGGGGCTCAATCGGGAGATCTACTTGCTCTCTCACACTTTTGTGGATTTTTATTATGTGGTCTTTGATTGCGCCCCAATCTTCGTTAAGAATGCAATCTCTACAGACATTTAAAACATTAGAAATCAAATCGCTCTTCTTATTACAGAACTTACATTTTCCCATAGTTTTCGATGATAATATTACATTTTGGTATAATTAAGATGCTATTTCTTTTTAACTTAACAATTAAACTCTAAGAAGAGTAATAACATTTAAATTACGAACTACGGAGTCTTGAAATTTTCAATTAAGAATAAGAAATCCTCATTCTTTATTTAATAGCAAAAATGTTTGACCTGATTTCTGATTTTGGTTCTGCTTGATGTAAAATCCGTTAAATCCATTTTTTATAAAAGAATTAGAGAATATTTCCAATTCCTCGTCGTTTTCGGGATAGAATTCTATAATGCACCTCGCACCTTCCTTTAAAATCTGACTCAAATGTTTTGCTGAACTATTTATATACTTTGTCTTTTCTTTAACATTTCGAGCATTATGTGTTATAAAATTGTAAGCTGATATTGAAATTGTGTGGTTAATAGCATTACATCTTATAGGTAAGTTCTTAATATCGGCTAATATAAGTTCTAATCCTTTAATATCATATTGAATTCTTTTATGCGACGCCTTATATATCATATCTCTTAATATATCTATACCTATTACCTTAAAACCAAATTCTACTAAAGTAATAGAAGAAAAGCCAGTTCCACACCCTAGATCTATCACCAAATTATCACTAGGATTTATCTCTTGAAACCCTAATTTATCGTCGTACAAAAATTCTATGCATTTTAATGTAGTTTTTTTCTGATTACGCTTCATCCAGCCGGTGTTATTATAATCTTCAGCTTTTTTCCCTTGGTAAGATATAGGAAAATTAGGAATTGAATTTTTTCTATTCACACTTGTTCACAATTATTTAGAAAAAAAACTATTAAATATCAAAATTCAATATATTATAGTTAAATTGCATTAAAAACAATTATTAATAATTAGGAAAAACTGAACAATTACGTAATTAATTGAATTATTACTTTAGAATAGAAGATGAAAAAGAGTTCCGTAAGATAAAACTAATACTTTTAAAGTATTTTTAAAAGTTATAAAAAAGAAATTATTAAATTGCCTAATGTAAGAATAGTCTATGTTAAATTAATAAATTTTAAAATAAATCATTATTTTCTAAAATTGATAATTAGACCAGGGATATAAAATGTCTGAAAAAAAAGAAAGAAACACAATTTTAATTGTAGACGATGAACCAGATATTGTTCGTCTAACCGAAAAGTTTCTTAAATTAGGGGAGTTTGAGACAATTACCTGTAATAATGGTAGGGATGCAATGGAAATTGTGAAAAAAAAACACGACGAAATAGCCCTCATTTTACTTGATATTATGATGCCCGGTACCTCAGGATATTCTGTTCTAAAGGAAATTAAAGACAATGACAGATTTAAAGATATTATTGTAGTTTTATTTACTGTAAAAAGTTTTAACGAAGATATTCAAAAAGGAAAAAGACTAGGCGCAGACGGTTATTTAACTAAACCATTTTCGGGAAAAGAACTGTTAAAATATGTCAAAGAAAAATTAAGTAATTAAATGATTCATTGAAAATTAAGCTTAAAGAAAATTCTTTGTTTGAATCCGATTCCTTCATTGGTTTAAGTAAATTAGTTCTTCTATTAAAGATTTAAAAGTCTAAAATCATTAAAAATTAAGAGATGATTCAATATGGTTTATGAGATAAAGAACGATAGAATACCGTTTCTTAAACAATACGTATCGACAGCAATCATAGTAATAAATGTGATTGTCCACATTATTCAATATTTCGATCCTACGGGCTATATGTTTATCTACGAAGCAGGCTTTATTCCAGGTGAGTTTTTTGCGGGGAAAAAGATTTGGACTTTGTTCACAAGTATGTTTATGCACGCAAATTTTGTCCATATTTTAATGAATCTCTGGTTTTTCTTCGTCGTCGCAGATAATTGCGAACATGCCATGGGGCACATACTCTTTTTAGTGACCTACTTAGTATCTGGAATATGCGCTTCCTTGCTTCATGGTCTTATTGCGTTAATAGATCCAATTCTTCTCGATATCCCTGCAATCGGAGCATCAGGGGCGATCTTCGGCGTTATTGCCGTTTACGGAATACTTTTCCCCAATAATCGATTAATACTTTTATCCCGAGTTGCCACACGGATTAGTGCAAAATATTTCATCATTATATATTTTATCACAGAGCTCATCTATGGATTTCTCTCAATGTATTACCCCTCTGGAACAGCACACTTTGCACACATAGGAGGATTTATAAGTGGTGCAATTTTTGCGTTAATCTTTAAAGGTTTTAGTAAAGATTATTAATCCAAATATACAAATCTTTCTGAAATTAAAAATAAAAGTTTTTTCTTTCAATCCTTAACTTTTTTCAATAATCGTTAATTTAAAACCCATAATATTAATTTTAGTTGAAGCGAACGAAATTTTCGAGTTAAGATGGCAGAGAGAAAAAATATCACTGTTATAGGTATGGGATACGTTGGTATTCCGATGGCTGCACTATTAGCTGATGTCGAAAACTTCTTTGTAACGGGTATTCAGAGAAGATCGAAAAGAAGCGGTTGGAAAATTGACTGGTTAAACGCTGGAAAGAATCCTTTTGAAGGAGATGAACCTGGGCTAGACGAGCTTATAGAAAGAGTTGCTAAAAACGGTAAATTTAAAGTAACTGATAATTACGACCATGTTGAAGAAGCTGATTACATATTGATTGATGTTCAAACGCCAGTAGATGATCAACGAATTCCACGATACGAATCACTTAAGGAAGTCTCTTTAAAAATCGCGAATCATTTAAAGAAAGGAGTCTGCATCATAATAGAGTCTACCGTGGCCCCTGGAACGACTAATAACATTGTGCAGCCAATCCTCGAAAAGGAAAGCGGGCTCAAGAGAGGGGAGGACTTTTATTTAGTCTTTTCATTCGAAAGAGTTATGCCGGGTAAATTGATAGAGTATATCACTGACTTTCCTAGAGTTATTGGTGGAGGATGCGCTGAAGCAAACGAAAAGGCAAAATATCTATATGGTAAAGTCGTTAAAGAAGAACTCCAAGTTACAGATACTTTAACCGCAGAGTTAACAAAATGTATAGAAAACAGTTATAGAGATGTAAATATTGCTTTCGCAAACGAAATGGCTTTGTTATGTGAAGAATTTAATAGAAATGTTTTCGAAATAATTGGGTTTATAAATCACAGACACGATCGCATGATGCATTATCCTGGAAGTGGAGTAGGGGGGCATTGCTTGACGAAAGATCCATGGTTGTTAATGTACGGTTATGAAACATATACCGATAAAAAGTATAATGAAAAAATTAAAATAATCCCTGACTCGAGATATTTA
>WJKD01000411.1 GCA_014729315.1 Promethearchaeota archaeon
CAATAATTATTACTATAAAAAGGATTTATAACAAAAAAAACCACGAAAAATATAAAATCCATGAAAAGAATATAAAAAATCCGTAATTCTATTTTTCATCGACAATTCTTTCAGTATCCATTTGAGATTCAATTTTTATCTCGTTAATTATTAGGAATAAAAGCAATACTATAGGGAATCATCTTTTTTTCTTGTATTTCCATTACTAGTTCAAATATTAGAAGCGATAAGAAAGATATATAATTTGAATAACTGTTGCTCAAATTTAAATGAATAAATAGATATATTATTTTTATGTCAAAACTTAAAACTAAAAAAGTCGTGATATTTAAGCACGGCGTCTCGTTTTTTATTCGAGAAGGTAAATTAAAAGGAAACGGCAACTTTGAACTCGAATTTCGAATAGACGAGATGAACGATATCTTAAAATCGTTATTCGTCTTAGACACAAGCGAAAAAGGTTTTATTTCTTCCATTTCTTACGACGCTGCATTGGAAACCTCTCAACTCTTAAAATCGATTATGTTAGATATTCCTAATCAAGACTCATTCTCTTCTTTAGTCATGCAAATAAAAGGTGCTCAAGCAAAGCTTTCTATTGGTACTTCCGAAAAAGTGCAAGGCACGATTATGGGCATCGAATATTTAGAAAAAACAATTAAAGAAGGAAAAATCACCGAAAAACTTCTCGTTCTTTTAAAAGACAATTCTATTATCGTAAAATTACCATTTTCAGAGATAACATCCTTTGAGATTCTCAACGAGGACCTCAAGAAAGACTTAAAATTCTTTTTGGATACGGTCATCGCCGGGAAGAAAAAAGACGCTAAAAAAATTGTCATCAATTGTGAATCTGGCGGAGACGATACATTAGAACGCTCTATAATGGTAAGTTATATACGAGAGAGTCCAGTTTGGAAAACAAGCTATCGGATTATTATCAGTAAAAAACAAGCTCAGGAACAAATAGCTTTATTGTCGGGTTGGTGTTTAGTTGAAAATGTAACAAACGACGATTGGGAAGATATTGAATTGTCGCTCGTGGCTGGAATGCCAGTATCGTTTATTTATGATTTTTACCGACCGATCTACATCCAGAGAACTAAAATTGAACCGCCGAAGGTCCTTTCAGCCCGTCCGACTGAAATTGAAGAGGGTGTTGCAACGGAAAGTTACAAAGAATACGAAGCAGAGATGGATTTGGCGATGGCCCCGAGTCCAAAGCGTGCGTTAAAGAGAAAAGCCGAGGCTAAACCTCCACCCTCTCCTGGTGCTAGAGCTGCGCTAACAACAGCATTCGCTGCAGATATGGACGATTCTACGCTATATGATAAAGTAAAATCTCAGACAGCAACCTCTACTAAAGATCTGGGCGAATTATTTGAATACAATATCTCTAATCCCGTTTCCATAAAGAGAAAGCAAAGCGCATTAGTTCCAATTTTAACCGAACAACTAAAAGCAAAGCGCATTTTACTCTACAACAAAAACGAGATGGGAAAAAATCCAAACGCGTGCTTAGAAATTACAAATAACACTTCTCTGACATTAGAAAGAGGCCCTGTTACCATCATATACGATAATAATCTAGCTGGCGAAGCAATTCTGCCGTTTCTGAACAAAGAAGACGTTCGGATTTTAAATTACGCAGTCGAACAAGCTGTCGTTGTAAACCACGAGCAGAAGACACAAAATCAAAGTATTCATAGAATTTCAGTTTCTGGAGCTTATATTTACGATTATTACTACACAGACCTCACGACTATTTATAAGATTAAAAATAAGACTCAAGAAGAGAAAGAACTCTATTTAGACCACCCAAAAATGGCGGGATACGAAATAAAAGAAAGTCCGATTGACCCCGAAGAAACAGCGAATTATTGGAGATTTAAAATAAAAGTTCAAGCTAAAGAAGCGATATCATTTAAGATTAGAGAAAGACGGGAAAATTATTCGAGTTATTACATCTATAATTATTCAAAAGACGATCTTTTAAAGAGAGTGGCTTTTTATGTGCGACAAAAATTCATAGACGAGAGAATTGAGAACCAATTAACAGAAATTGGGGAATTAATCGGTAAGAAAAACGAATTAACGACGAAAAAATCGAAATTAGAAGAAGAAAGATATCAAATGACGCAAGAACAAGATCGTTTAAGAGAAAACATCACCGTCTTAGGGGATTCTACGCAAGAAACTAAACTTAAAGAAAAATATGTCCAAAAGCTCAGCGATCAAGAGAATCGCTTTGAAAATATCAGCGAAGAAATAGAAAAAGTTGATAAGGAAATCAAATTACTCGACAAGCAAATCGAAGAAAAAATAAACAACTTAAAAGTTAAATAAATCTCTTTTTTTCTATATAATTCATTTTATCCTTAGCTTATTTTTTTATTCTTAAAATAACTTAAACTGACAACCAATGGATCAGTATTTCAATTTAGTAATAGACTTAAATATCTAAAATTTTTCTAAAAAATTGACGAAAATCACGCATTTCTTGAAGAAAAAGACTTAAAATTCAGAATTTGTAATTAAATTCAATTAAAATTATTTACTTTATTCTTGCTATCGTTTCTTATTGTTACAAAATTATTTTTATCGTTGTATATTATATTGAATTATTAAGAATCAGTTAAATTTTTAATAAATAAATCGAATTATTAGGATAATAATTCAAATTAATATTTTAAATTTATATTATCATGGCAGTCAAACCAGATGTTAACACGGGATTCAGAAGTCTTACCTATCGCAGTGGAAAAGTCTATAATTTTCTTACTTATTTACTCTATAATCAAGAAATAAAATTTAAGATAATTGGAAATCTTATCGGAAACCATTCAAAAGAAGTATTAGACTTACCTTGCGGGACAGGACTACTTACTCGTCATTTACATCCCTCAATAAAATATTTTGGTTTTGATGTAAACCATCGTTTTTTAAAGAAGATTCAAAAAGACTATCGTAAAGGCAAGATAAACCTTCAGAAGGTCGTATTAAAACAAAAGAATATCTTTAATTACAAGGAATATGGTAAGGAAAAAGATGTAATTGTGTTTTGCGACATCCTTCATCATGTATATCCTCGACATATTGAACTTGTGGAAAACGCAAAAAATTACGCGAAGAAAATAATTATCTGCGAGCCAGTTGCCGTTCGACCCAGCGATATGAATGGACACGACTTATTAGCAAAAATTACCATTCAAATAACAAAGCATTTTCCGGAAAAACTATTACGAATTTGCGATTACTTCTTTGGTGATAACGATGGAATTAATACCTATGAAGAGAGAAGCACGTGGCCATATAATAAAGATACTATAATTGATCTCTACAATTCCTTCGGTATTACCGAACAACAGATTTACCAATTAGACGACGAGTTTATCGGGGTTTGGGAAAAGAAATAACCTCGTAAATGAATTGAAGTTTTTTTTCGATTTCCTTAAGTTCCTATAGTTTAAGTTCAATTAGAGAAAATAAGCAAAATCTGTTTCTTTTTATTTTTTGAATGCTATTGAATATTTATTAACTTAATAATTAAGGAGAGATTGGAAGCGTTGAATGCATCGACTAAAAAAAATATAAATTTAAAAATAGCAATATACCAATTGATCGTCTACATTCTTGCGTGGATTGGACTTATGATAAGAATTTTTATTGCAATTATCGAAGTTGGATCGGGAACTGAACCTGTATTATATCTTGGAGATATGTCTAGTTATTTCACCGTTCAGACAAATATTTTGGTTTTATTCTGGCTTACTTTAGCACTTGTCTATAGAAATCATGAAAAAAAGCCCAGAATCATGCATCCCATCGTTCACGGTGCGATATGTTTGTATATCTCAGGGACTTTTGTTATATTTGCGATATTCTTATCCCCTTATTATCAACCTACGGGAATTGAAGCAGTTGCGAATATATTGATGCATTATATAGTTCCTTTGGCTTTTATTCTCGAATGGTTTATAACGGAATTAGATACTCAGTATCAATACCGCTATCTGCTTTATTATACAATTTATCCCCTTGCTTACCTTTTCTACACACTGATCAGAGGAACAATTACGGGCTTTTATCCTTATTGGTTTTTTGACTTAAATAATATTTCCATTATACAACTGGTTATTAATGTGATTTTTTTAATGATGTTATTTACGATCATCGCTAGCATTTATATTGCATTAAATCGGAAGATTTACAAATCAAGATAAAAGATTTTTAATTCTTTTTTATTATATTATATTATTTTTAAATAAAAGTCAAATAATTACATCATCTATTAGGATAGATTGTCATTGAAGATAACTTTATCTCTATGGGACATCGGAGGGCAACAACGATTTGAATTTTTTAATACCGATTTTTTCAAAGGTACTGCTGCTATTGGGATTGTATTTGACATAAGCAGACCCGACACCTTCGATAAGATTGATATTTATTTGAAAGATATTCGAAAACGGTCGGGGAACATCCCCATCATCTTAGTTGGGAACAAACACGATTTAGCGGATAAAATTGGTGAAACCATCAGCCACAAAAAAGTTATTCAAAATGTAAACAAATATAATTTAATTGATTACATAGAAACTTCAGCCTTGAAGGATTTTAATGTTGATCTGTTGTTTCGAAAGTTAGCAATTTCCGCACTTCTTGATTTTCGACCAAGATTAGGAGAAATCGTAGATTACGACGATTATCATTTTCGATTCAAAATCCTTCTTACGGGAGCTGCCGCAGTGGGTAAATCCTCTTTAATAAACAAGTTTGTCGAAAAAGGTTTTGAAACTGATTATAAATTAACTATAGGAATAGATCTTATGGTAAAAGATCTATTCATATCTGATGAGACACTCCCTGAGAAAGTTCACGCTATCATTAAGAACGCTATTGTAGAGCATAAGAAACGGTTAAAAATTATTAGAAAAATAGAAAAGACAGAAGATATCGAATTATCAGAAGGATTCCAAGAGAAGATATTAGATAAAATAGAGGCAGACGGAATAAAAGTAAAAAAAAAACGTAAAAAGAATGTATTACTCGTTTTGATCTTGCTCTTCTCAGTTATCCTAATTTTAGTCTTATTTCATTTTCTTTTTGGTAGTTAAATGTTTCTCTTTCTCTAATAAATTGAAATATCTGTTTTTAATTCTTAATAAGCAAAATGAAACTCTTTACAAAGCAATATCCTTTACTCTGATTTATATCATATGCTTTACTAGTAATTTATTTTCACATATCAATATTTAGAGCCTCTCTTACCCAATTTTTGGAAACGAAAAAAAGTTAAATTATGGAATTTTTTATTTTATAACTCTAGTTTCGGTGTAAAATATGAGCGTAAGC
Source organism: Promethearchaeota archaeon (assembly GCA_014729315.1). Next base: position 5,356 of record WJKD01000411.1, read on the forward strand.
GATTTAGAAAACCAAATTGAGAAGTTACTCGATCAACGAGATAAATTGGAAGAAAAATGTGATACATTACCTCAATGCGAAAAGGATGATGGTTGTGAAACATGTGAGGTGTATAAAAAGATCTCGGAAATCGATGACAAAATAGAAACGCTAGAAGAAAAACTTGAAGCATTAACCGAGGAAGAAGAAGAGGA
>WJKD01000412.1 GCA_014729315.1 Promethearchaeota archaeon
TGCCTCTCTGATGGCAAACATATCGTTCGTTTCGGATTTTCTGACCAGCATCTCAGCCGGAACTATCGAGTTGTCTTTGATACCAAACAACCCTCCGGAAGTGTGCGTTATGAAAGTGAGTCACCAAATTCCAAACGGATCACCGGTCGTGTAATTGATGAAGGTGTTGTGGATGAGCAGAATATCACGGTGGAAGTGGCGTTCAAATATCAGGAAGGTCTGGAAACAAAGTATTTGCCGGTTCAGACTTATTTCGATTCTGTGAGCGGGCAGCGGATGTATGAATTCGAATACTGCATTCAAAACCTTCCGCAGATTTCCCGGGATAGCTCCGCCTATCGCGAGCCGTTTTTTGCATTAAAGGTAAAAGATCAGGCGGGAAATGCGTTCCGGCATACAGCGAGTTATAATACATTTATGGCTGAAGGCGTGCAGACATTTCAGACGACTTCCGCGGATATTATCATGCAACGGGTGGAACAGGTCGAAAGCCCGGTGCAGGAAACCAGGATTTCGGTGAAACACCAACCGCCGCCTCGAAAAAATATTGCCTCTGGACCACCGCCAATTACATTGCGAGTCCTTATTCGCTCTCCAAAGCAAGTCGTTCTGAGTTACACCCGTTTGAAACCAGAATTACGATCAGAACCGGAACAATACGTGGTATTGAAAAAGGACCAGGAAATCGGAGTTTCTTATGATACGACCTATTCCGACAGAACAGTTGCAGCAGATTCTACCTACCACTATCAGGTGCTGGCAAAAGGGAGCGATGGCATTTATTATCCAAGCAATATCGCCACTGCCGAGCCGTTCAGCGAGCCCGAACCGCCGCCAGCGCCGCTGCGTTCAATTCCAACGGAGCTCTCCGAAGAACAGGTGAGAAAAATGATCGTAGATCGAAAATTTTATGACCGGCGTTATAATGAAAAGGGTCCGGGTTTTCAGAATCGCCTCGAAACAAAAACTCTAAATGACGATAAGGTTGTTTACGATCATGCAACAGGATTAATGTGGCAACAAAGTGGCTCAAAAGAGATAATGAATTATGAAGATGCAATGATGTGGATAGCCCAATTGAATTCCGATGAATTTGCAGGATTTAACGATTGGCGTTTGCCGACGCTGGAAGAAGCAATGAGCTTAGTAAAGCCAAAAAAAAATATTGATGACTTATATATTGATTCGACATTTAGCTCAAACGAATCAACCTTCTGGCGAGTAATATATAGTGTGATGAACAAAAATAAAATAACTCAGGATTGGATTTGGACTGCAGATCGTGTTAAAGGCGAGCGCTGGGTGTGGATAGTTAATTTCGGGAGCGGCTATTGCTGCTCCAGCATCCTCGGCAGCGAGGATGGTTTGTACGTACGTGCGGTTCGTTCCGGACGACCATCTGTAAAGTAATTTGATCATTGAGTTATTTTAGTATCTGATTGTGGAATTGGGAAATTTTTAAAAATCGAAAGACAACTTCAAAATAGTGAGTTAAAAATGAGTAAGCGGAAAAAGTCAAAAATATTTCTGAGCTACGCACATGAAGATATTGGCATGGCAAAACGGATTTATCAGGATTTAATAAACTTTGGTTTGAATATTTGGTTTGACACTGAGTCACTGGAAGTCGGTCAATTATGGGAAAATGCAATATTAGACGCTATTGAGGAAAGTGATTATTTTATAGCCTTTCTTTCATCAAATTCAATAACGAAAAAAGGATATGTACAAAAAGAGTTAAAAACAGCATTAAACGTCGTTGATTTATTACCAGAGGATAAAATATATATTTTACCTGTAAGGATTGATAATTGTTCTGTTAAAAATAGACAATTGAAAAAACACCATTGTATAAATATTTTTCCTGAAAGCGAGTACCAAAACGGTTTACAAAGGATATTACAGGTTGTCAGTCCTAGAACATTCATCGTTCGGCATGAACCGAAGGAATTATCCTCTGCCAACGTAAACGAAATGCTAAAGCTGCATGGCTATTATGATCGTGATCGCAATCCTGAAGGAAGAGGGATTGAACATCAATACCTGTTTAAAGAAATAGTGGGCGATAATGTGGTCATTGACAAAACGACGAACCTGATGTGGCAGCAAGGAGGTTCAGAATATTTCGTTAAATACGAGGACAGCAAGACAGCGTTAGATGTTTTGAAAAATAATGGTTTCGCTGGTTTCAATGACTGGCATTTTCCAACATTGGAAGAGGCTATGAGTTTAATGGATTCGGAAAAAAGCAATGGTCTTTACCATATCAATCCATTATTTGAAAGACACCAAAATCGTATTTGGACATCTGATTTATTCAAAGGTTGTTCTTGGCCATGGATTGTATTTTTTGATCTGGGCTATTGCTACGGTCAGAACTTTTATGATTACAACTACATTCGAGCAGTCCGCTCTATAAAATAACAAAAGGAGCTCACCCATGTCTAAAGTGTTTATCAGCCATTCCTGGGAAGATAATGAGATTTCCCGAAAAATTGCAGAGAATTTAAAGCGAGATGGCGCCGAAATCTGGATTGATTATGCCCGAATACATGGCGGCGATAGTTTACCTGCCCGAATTAGTGAGGCGTTGGAA